>CALCSH010000194.1 GCA_937893815.1 uncultured Anaerolineae bacterium
CAAATTCCATATAACTGGCTAATATCGCAGCCTGTGCAAATGGGATCGGATTTTGCAAAGTAGCAGAGGCCAGATTTCCAAACCAGGAACCCAGACTGACCAGCAAAGAATAGACCCGAACGGCTGAAATATTTCCAAAATAAGATAGATCACTAAAACCGGTCAGCGTAAGCGTTGGGTCGTAAGGATCGAGGCTGAGGGTGTCTGTGAAAGAAACGTTGGGGCTGGATACGGTTAAACCAGGTACTGAGCCAACCATTGTCAGGGGGATATTTACCGAAAATCCTGCACCCAGCTGGGTCATTGCGATAGCGCTTAGGCTGGAAACCAGATTTGTAGTGAAGTAGGCCAGCAACAGATCTGAGGTGGGAATTCCTGCTCGAATTTCCTGGGCAAATGTAAATGAAGTTGTGGTGGTTGATAAGGTCAGAAAACCATAACGTATGGTAGCACTAATGCCGGAAGCACTTGTTGAAGCTGCGAATTTCCAACCGGTGGGATTTAAGCTGTCAGAGGTAACGAACCTGATCAAACCGAAAGCAGTCCCCCCGGTTGTCAGGTTATCCACAATCGCATAGAACTTCATCTTCATTGTGGTTATCAGGTCTACATTTGTGCGCGCCTGTTCGGTGGGAACTGTAGCATCGAGGAAGCCCAAACCTTCCTGATATAAGGCTGGGATGTCGTTCAGGTCAAGATGGGTGTAGTAATCGCCCGCAGGGAGACCTGCCGGGTCACTCACATATCTTTGCGTACGCGTGGCCGAATAGGTAAGCCCGACGTGCAACTGGTCATGACAGGAAACTCCGCAATCGCCCAGGATCTCAAGATGAATATCAATCAACGAAATGGCAACGACAAGATTTCTGCCAATCGTTGCGAGGTCATTTCCATCCCCGACAATTGCTGCAAGAGCAGCTGAAAGGCCGCTTGTGGTTGCATTAGACCCAAAATAGCTAACAACCTGAGCATGCAAATAATCTGTGAGCGCTTGTTTGGGGTCAAATACGCCGCCGATCGTGTCGCGGATCAAACCGTCGTTATCCCCTATCGTGCCGATCCCCGAAATACCGACTGCCAAAATCCCGGAATTAGCCAGGCTATTTGCAACTATAGAATTTCCTGCAAAATCGGCAAGCGCTTGTAAAATACCAGTAAGCACATTGCTCTTTCCATTAACAGAGAAGAAGCCGTTGACAACCTTGATCCATTCAACATGCTTGAAACCTAAAGTTATTGAGCTATTATTTGGGCCATTGAGTGTGAAGGTGGTCGGTGTGGAGCTGGTTCCGGTTAAATAGGTAAAGTCATTGGCATTCATATCCAGGTCGACTTTGTCGGCCAGCATATCATCAGCATCTGTATAAGTCCCACTCCAGAAGTTCTCAACCACATAACTGCCAGAAGTATTAACCTGATTCGAGCCTGAATATTCGGTGATCGTAGTATTACTGCTATCTAATGTAAATTGGAGCCGAGTTGTAACTGCACTGAGATCCAAGGTGTCGGTACCTTCGCCATCATTTTCAGTGATGGTATCTGTACCCCAGCCATCAGAAAAGATATAAGTATCATCACCAATGCCACCAATTAGGCTATCGTTCCCGGCCCCACCAGTAATAGTATCTGCACCTGCATTACCGATAATGACATTTACGTCCGAATTACCTGTGAGATTATCATCGCCAGCACCGCCGGTCAGGTTTTCAATTCCGGTCACATTGGAAGAAACGCCGGTTGCCGGTCCGCCTGACAAGTCGGCGGTCACCGGGTTGGCTGAACCCCAGGCGGAATAATCCAATAGATCCGTGCTGCCGTTGCCAGTGATATTGCTGACCCCGGTAGTAACAGCATCGTTGAAGACAAAGAGATCGCTAGCAGTTCCACCAACCAGGTTTTCCATTGCTGTAAAGGTCAGGATGGGCGTAGCGCCTTCTTTAACAGTGCCAGCATTTGGGCCTGTAATTGTAAATGTGGTGGCAACGTTTGAACTATTGAGCGTATCTGATGAACCGCCCCCTCCGCTGATAATTCCGTATGTGGCGCTTGACGTAAGATTAAAGATATCGTTTCCCACACCACCAGTAACATTTTCAATACCAGTAAATGAAATCCCTGAAAAACTGCCTGCATTCGTGGCGCTTAATGTGTAAGTCGTTCCGGCTGTCGGGCCATTCACTGTATCGCCGTTGGCAGCCCCGCCATTGAGCGATTCTATTGAAGAGTAGCTGATACCAAGTACGTTTCCTGATGCAGAGCCAGTCACATTGAACGTCGTTGCAAACGCAGGGCCGTTGATGCTATCGCTGCCTGCTCCGCCAGTAATGATATCAACCGAAGTAAAGTTAACCCCAAGAACCGACCCGGCCTTGTTCCCGCTCAAGGCATATGCCGTGGCGCTTGCTGGGCTCACGATTGTATCTGTGCCAGCGGAACCTGTAATTGTATTAATATTTGTAAAGCCAATATCCAGAACCGTGCCAGCGTTATTTCCGCTCAATGCATAACTCGCACCAGCAGCTGGGCTGGCCAGAGTTCCGGCACCGCCCGTGATAGTTTCAATGGAAGCGAAATTGATCCCAGCGACGCTACCAGCTTTTGAGCCAGTTAATGAATAAGTCGAGCTCGCTGGGCCCACTAAAGTGTCCGTGCCCGTTCCATTAAGTGTCTTCGTTTCGAAGCCTGATAAGCCATCGACCGAATCAGAACCGGATGCGATCAATGCCGTTGTAACGTTAAACGTGCCGCTGCCATTGACTGTTATTGTATCGGTTCCGCTCCCACCCGTGGAACTGGCATGGACTGTCTTGTTACCTGCGGTGCCGCTAAAGTCAACTGTAACCGCATCCCCACCGCCGCCGCCATTTACAGTTACCGCGGATGCGCTCGTCCCTGCCAATGTGATTTGAATCGTATCGCTACCGGAAGTGCCATTGATAAATACGTTATTCGAACCATTGATCGTGAAAAGCGCGCTGGCTCCAAAAATAATATTGTTGAATGTAATGATTCCAGAAGAGTTGGTGATATTGATCGGGGCATCCAGTGTTGTTGTTGTGCCCTGACTTCCCGGAGTGCCAAATATCCAGCCTCCGTTGAAAGTTAACTCTAAACTGTGACCAGTGATGTTAATTGGCTCAGAATTCGTAAAGGTGATGCCATCCTCTAAGTAGATGACACCAGCCGAAGTCGCATCGGCAATGGCAGCCATGATTTCCGTAGCAGTGGATCCTAGGTGCCGCGTCGCACAAGTTCCAGGTCCGCCAGCAGGAGTTGTGCCATTGGGACAAAATTGCGGGTCA
>CALCSH010000195.1 GCA_937893815.1 uncultured Anaerolineae bacterium
AGATTTAGGGGTATAGGGCGTGCGGAGCACGCCCTATACCCCTAAATCTGGGCAACTACCACGGGGATTCCCAGAGACCCTCTTCCTGGGTTGAGCTTTCGCCAATGAAATCAGTTATAATCCAACTGCTCTGGTTTTCGTGAAAATGCTGCCGCGGTTGCGCGATCTTCCTTGAAAACTTTGGGCTGGTATTGTATTTTCGTCTTGATTATTGAGATATCCTCAACAGGTTTGCTATGGATCTTCGAGCCGAATTTTTGCGCCCACCGGTTATCTTCGTCGCCGATGATGATTGGTTTATCCGAGATGTGCTCACTAATTATCTTGCCAGTGCTGGCTGCCGCGTAGAAGCATTCCCGGATGGCGTTCAGGCCTGGGAAGCTGTGCAAGCATCGCCACCCGATTTAGTACTGCTGGATGTCCGTATGCCGCTCATGGATGGCCTGAGTGTCTGTCGGCACATCAAAAACGAAGCCCAAACTCAGTTCGTTCCGGTGGTTATCGTTACCGCGCTGGATTCTCAGGACGAAGAACTCAAGGCGATCGAAGCCGGTGCCGACGATTTTATTACCAAACCTTTTAGCTCCATTATTTTGCTGACACGTGTTCGCTCATTGCTGCGCCTGAAACGCCTGCATGATGATCTAGAGAGTCGCAATGCGCTCCTGAGCCAGGTTCTGAATCGCTATGTCGATCAGGAAATCACCGATGTGATTCTCACAGACCCGGAACGCCATTTACAGCTTGGCGGTGAAACTCGCCAGGTTACTGTTCTTTTCGCCGATTTACGTCATTTTACACAATTTAGCGCTTCGCATACAGCCCCGCAAGTAGTAGATATTCTCAACCTGATTTTTACTGAACTGGTAGAGATTGTGATGAGCAATCAGGGCACCTTTGATAAATTTTTGGGCGATGCTATCATGGCCTTTTATGGTGCGCCTCTCAGTGGTGATGATGACTCCGAGCGAGCGCTGCGTACTGCCCTGCAAATGCAACTGCGTTTCCAGCAATTGCAAGCGGAAACACCGAACCAGATTTTGATGTCTCTGGGTTTGGGGATCGGCATCCATTCTGGAGAAGTGATTGTCGGCAATATCGGTTCCGAACGAGTGATGGACTACACAGTGATTGGTGATGCTGTTAATATTGCGCGCCGATTGCAGGAAAATGCCGAAAGTGGGCAGATACTGATCAGCGGTGCAACGCACAACCAGGTTGCGCGTGCACAAGTTGAATTTCTAGGTGAAAAACATTTATATGGGCGAGATGCCCCGGTAGAGGTGTATGCACTACAAGCTTTGCAGCTCTGAATGATGGCTTGCGGCTCGCCTGCCCCAATGCTATAATTTTTGGGTCTCTGAGATTTCGCAAGGTAAAGC
>CALCSH010000196.1 GCA_937893815.1 uncultured Anaerolineae bacterium
ACTCCCCAGCAGGCAGGAACCTATCAACTTGAGGTGCGCAGCCCCGATGGCGCGCTGACCCAAACGATGGTTTGGGTTGGCGGCGCGGGCCAGGCTGTGTGGCCCAATCTTCCCAACCAGATACTACGCCTTTCTGTAGACGCCGAGAACTATAAGCCCGGCGATACGGCGAATATCTTCATCCCCAACCCGCTTGGCACAGGGACGCAGGCGTTGGTAACTGTCGAGCGCGCCTTGGTCAGCGAACATTTTCTACTGACACTGGAGGAAAGCGGCACAACCCTGCAATTACCGCTGACCGAAGACGACGCCCCTAATGTATATATTGCAGCCACTCTGATCGGCCCCGACCAGGCCGGGCGTATGGATTTTCGTCAGGCCTATCTCAATTTGCCAGTTTCACCGCAAGCCATGGAACTCAATCTTGAGATTTTAGCCATCTCGGAAGGTCGCAATGTCACTTGCGATAGCGGCTCAAACTGCCCGGAACATCTTGAACCGCGCAGCGAAATCCGTGTAGATTTGCGCGTCACCGATGACAACGGCAGCCCGGTGACTGGAGAGTTCTCGCTGGCTGTGGCCGATCTGGCTGCTCTGGCGCTGGCAGACCCCAACTCGGTAGAGATTTTGCCCTTCTTCTATGACGAGCAACCCCTGGGCATTAGCACCAGCCTGGGGCTGGCGATGCATGCCAATCGGCAGATGTATACTCCCGGCGGCATGGGCGGTGGCGGCGGAGATATGCTGCCACCCTTTGTGCGCGAAGATTTCCCCGATACAGCCTACTGGAATGCGCAAATCATCACCGATGCCGAGGGCAAAGCCACGGCGACCTTCACTCTGCCCGACAGTCTAACTACCTGGCATTTCGATGTGCGCGGCCTGACAGTCGATACTCGCGTCGGGCAGGCGGAAACCAATGTTATCACCAGCCGCGATCTGCTCATCCGTCCGGTCACGCCGCGCTTCCTCGTCGCTGGCGATCACAGTCAAATTTCGGCCATCATCCACAATAACAGCACCGAAGACCTGCGCGTCGATATTGCCCTGCAGGCCGCCGGTTTCAGTCTCGATGATCCGACCATCGAACTGCAAAGCGTAGATGTGCCCGCGGGCGGGCGGGGCGAAATCATCTGGTGGGGCACTGTGCAAGATGTTGAACAAGTCTCGATGATTTTCTCGGCCACCGGCGAAAATTCGCAAGGCAATTTACTCTATCAGGATATCACGCGGCCTGTGTGGGGAGATTTGCCCGTGATGCGGTATCTCGCCCCACAGAGTTTCGGCACCGCCGGGACTCTGGCGGAAGCGGGGCAACGCCTGGAGTTGGTCAGTCTACCCCAGAGTTTTGATCCTGCCTCCGGAGAGTTGGCGCTCACCCTCTCGCCCTCGCTGGCCGCCGCCATGACCGCCGGGCTGGAAGTGCTCGAGCATTATCCATACGAATGCACCGAGCAAACCATCTCGCGCTTTTTGCCCAATCTCGAGACCTACCGCGCCATCCAAAGCCTCGGTCTGGATACCCCTGATCTGTCCGCACGCCTCGACCGCACACTGGGTGTCGGGCTGGCGCGTCTGATCAGCACACAGAATACCGATGGCGGCTGGAGCTGGTGGCCTGCCTCCACTACCAATTTTGGATGGAGCGAAGATGTGGAGAGCGACCCCTATGTTAGCGCCTACGTGCTATTCGCCCTCAGCCGCGCCAAAGATGCGGGAGTCTCGGTCAATGATTATGCGTTCACCAGCGCCCAAGACTATCTCTGGGCTACCCTGCCAACCGTAGAAATGACCACCCAATCCTGGATGCTCGACCGCATGGTTTTTCAGGCCTTCGCCCTGACCCACGCCCGCACGCACATCCTGTCATCCGCGAAACTAGAAAAGATCAGTGCGGGCGGCGGCGCATTGGGCGTGATTCTAGATGATCTATACGCCGTCAACAGTCAACTCAGCCCGTGGGCACAGGCATTGCTGGCGCAAAGCTATGCCGTCTACTACAATCGCACCGATGGCAACTACGAGCGTACCCTGCTCTCGAATTTACAGGCCACAGCCGTCCACACGGCGACTGGAATCCACTGGGAGGGCAGCAATGCTCGTCAGAATATGGAAACCGCAACCTTCAATACTGCGGTTGTGGTCTATGCTCTAGCGCAGCAAGACCCGGCCTCGGTTTCCTTGCCCGAAGCGGTGCGCTATCTAATGGCACACCGCGGCGCGAATGGCAGTTGGGCTTCAACCTACGAGAGCGCCTGGTCGCTGATGGCATTAACAGAGTTCATGCGCGGCACGGGCGAACTGGCGGGCGATTTCGCCTACCAGGCGGATGTCAATGGCGGTTTGCTGGCGCAGGGGCAGGCGGGCGGCGATACGCGTCTCACCGATGTGGCCGCCGAAGTGCCTGTGGCTCAACTGTATGCTGAATATCCAAACGCGCTCACGATTCAGCGCGAGGCGGGTCCGGGCCGCCTGTACTACACGGCCTACCTCAACGTGATGCGTCCGGTGGAAGATGTCGAATCCACATCGTCGGGCGTCAGCCTCGAGCGCTCCTACTCCAACGTCGGGCGTCCGACATCGGACATCACAACAGCGGCAGTGGGCGATGTCATCGAGACGCATTTGACGCTAACCCTCGAACACGAAACCTATTACCTCGCCGTGGAAGATTATATTCCCGCCGGGGCTGAGGTGCTCAACTCCAGCCTAAAAACCAGCCAGCAGGGTTTGGCCGATTACAATCTCGCCGATCCCTTCAGTGAGGGTTGGGGTTGGTGGTATTTCAACAATCCGCAAATTTACGACGATCATATCGCCTGGACGGTAGATTACCTGCCTGCGGGAACTTACGAACTCACTTACCTGCTGAACATCAACCAGCCCGGTGAATACCGCGTCATCCCTGCTCACGCCTGGGAATTCTACTTCCCCGAGGTGCAGGGCAACAGCGCCGGGATGATCTTCAATGTTACGGAATGATACATGCCGGGAAAGATGTCAACGGATTCTCACCGCTGACATCTTATTCTCATTAACTGCCTATGCAAGCATTACTTTTTTCTCCCCACGCCGATGAAGCCGCCGTTCTGACGGTTCTGCTTCAACAGGCCGGTTTTGTCGTGCGCTCCACGCGTCACCTCAAACAGGCCATTGAAACCTGGCCCAACCAGCCCGGCGACCTGATCTTGATGGTGTTTCCGCGCGATCAGGTCGATATTCTCAAACACGTGCGCCAGATGCGCACGCATACCGCTGTACCCATCGTTGTGCTGGCCGATATGCTCTCAGACGACCTGCGTGTGGATGTGCTCGAAGAGGGCGCCGATCTGGTGGCAGTCAAACCGTATAGCGTGCGTTTCCTGCTGGCACAAATTCGCGCTCTGCTCCGCCGCAGTTCCGGGGTGCCTTTCTTTAGCCTGCCCACGCTCAGCCAGGGCAATCTGAAACTTGATCCGGCCAACCGCTCAGTGACAATTGGTGAGGCCAAGCCAGTCCATCTCACCCAACTTGAATTTCGATTGCTGTATTTATTGATGACTCATGTTGGACAGATTGTGCCCGCCGAGACGATTGTCGAACACGTTTGGGGTTATAGTGGGGAAGGCAACCGCGAGTTGGTGCGCGGCCTGGTGCAGCGCCTGCGCTCGAAGATTGAACCCGACCCGCGCACCCCAAACCTGATCCGCACCGAAGCGGGTATTGGCTACTATTTCAACCGTTATGATGAATAGACCTATGAACAAATCTCACTCCATTCTCTCTGTCATTTGCCTGTTAGTACTGCTCTCCGCTTGCAGCCTGCCGTTTGGGAATAAAGTCGAAGAATCCACGATTACACCCACACTGCCGCCCGATGCCGCCGCGTA
Organism: uncultured Anaerolineae bacterium; assembly: GCA_937893815.1. GTDB lineage: Bacteria > Chloroflexota > Anaerolineae > Anaerolineales > UBA11858 > NIOZ-UU35. The sequence goes on from CALCSH010000196.1 coordinate 3,870, forward strand.
TACCCAATCGGCAGAAACCATTATCGCCCAGATCACACAAGCCATCGCCGGGACTCCGACCCCCGCTGCGAGCACAGAAGCTACCGCGGAACAGGCTGTAAATAGCACTTCAACCAGCTCCGGGGCGGAATCGCCCTCACCAACAGGGCCAACACCCGCCTCCAGCACGACAGCCTTTCCATCGCCAACATTCATCCCGTCGATCACGCCTTCCCCAACATGGATTCCCGACGATCCGCGCAACGACTTCGGTGAACCGGATTGGAGCGCCAACTTCAACGAAAAGTTCACTTGGTATACCTTCGACGAGCCAACGGCCAGTATATGGATGGAAAACGGCGAATTGTTGCTCTCCGCAAAAAACAGCGATATTTTCGATATCTGGAGTCTTTCGTGGCCGAATATAGACGATTTTTACCTGGAATATACCTTTGTCGTTGGTGAGCGCTGTATCGGAGAAGATCGCTACGGAATTGTATTCCGCGCCCCCGATCCTCAATCCGGGTATCTCTTTGGGGTGAACTGTAAAGGAGAATTCGATTTGCGCTACTGGGATGGTAAGGATTTCAGCGAGATCGTTGCGTGGACAGCGAGCGAATATATCAACATTGGCGGAGGCGCGGCTAACCGGTTGGGCGTGCGCGCCGAAGGTGAAAGTCTGAGTCTGTATATCAACGGGCATCAGGTGAACAAAATTAAAGA
>CALCSH010000197.1 GCA_937893815.1 uncultured Anaerolineae bacterium
CTGGAAGGCTCTCCCAGCTGGCAGTGACCCATAGTGACTTTTGCGGTATTGCCAATTTTTACTCGAGGAGCAGGCTACCTGGGAGCAGGTGCAATGGCTTCGGGAACAGGATCAAGCCCAAGGCTTGGCGCGCTTTGCCTGGCTGCATCTTGCCGGTCATGCCTTTGCCGATCAGCACACCGGTCGTTTAGGCGGATTTTCCCTCTGGGATGGCGATATCCGGCTGGATCAATTGCGAGATTTGAACCCCCTCCCCAAACTAGTGACCTTCTCGGCGTGCAGCAGCCTTTACAGCTTTGTCTATGAAGGCGACGAACATGTGGGCTTACCAATGACCTGCTTGGTTGCGGGGGCTAACAGTGTGGTAGGTAGCGCATGGCCGATCACCGACCGTGCAGCCCACGAATTTACGATAGAGTTTTATCGCTATTACCTGGAGGGCGTTTCTCCGGCCTGGGCTGTGACGCTGGCGCAAAGAAAGATGATCGGTAGCAAGGCGGAAATATCCACCTGGGCCAGTTTCACCTGTTTGGGTATGCCGTAAAACACGATGACGCAAAATGGTAGCGTGCTCTTGCCTTCGCTGACAACCGTGGCAACGAACAAGGGCATGTGAACAAATTACTCCCCCACAATCTGCACTCGCACAAAACGCTCGCGCGCCCGCACTTGATCGAAATCGGCAAAGTAGATGCGACCAAACTCACCCAGTACCAATTTCCCATCTTCCACCGGAATCGTAACCGAACGCCCCAAGATGACTGATCGAAGATGAGCATCGGTATTAAGTGACCAGGAAGGCAACTCATCTCTCCCGGCAGCAGCTTCGATATGTTTTGGACCGGGATGCAAATATTGCCCCTCGGTGCGGCATGTAGGGATGATACTCTCCAGCACGTTGACTAAATCTTGCATCAACAGGTCCGTTCCCCAATAGTTTTTATCGTCGGATGCTTCCTGGACGAGCACGCTACAAGTGGTATGTTGTGAGAAGACAACCAGGATACCGTTTTGTACCCCAGATTTTGAGAATATTTCCTCAACTTGCTCTGTAACATCATCAAATGTGGGGCGGCGGTCCGATTGGACCTTGAAAAAGTTATGAAAAACTGACATAGTTTCCTCGCTAATCTAGTTGATGAGTTTTGTCCCAGGCTTTACGAACACAACCTATCATTTCTTCCATCATCGCAAACGGGTCTTTTGCTTTAATAATCCCACTGGTTGAGCCGGTTGCCTGAGCGCCAAGAGCGATGATTTCATACACATCCTGGCCGCAGCGAATGCCAGCTCCATGCAATACCAGAATTTCCGGGTTGATTCCCCAAACCAGCGCATTGGTCATGCCAATTGCTTCCTGATCATCCGCTGTACGTTTTCCGGTCCCGATTAAGTCGGGCGATTCGGCTAAAACGATATTTGGATTCATCCTGGCAACAAGCTCAACTTCATCAAAACTACCGGCGCAAACCATGCTAGCTAAACCGATTTCATCTGCCCTTTGAATGGTTTGTTGGATGATCTCAAATGATAATGGTCTTTCGGCGTGGTTTAGCAAAACCCCCACAGCCCCGGCAGCTTTGACGGCTTCTGGAAGTACCGAGCCTACACCACGACCAATCGTCAGCGAATCCATATGTTGGGCAAAGATTAGCAAATTCTTTGTTTCGCGTGCCAGTAAGGGAATATCCACAAATTGGGGTGTAAATATGATTCGAACGTCATATTTCACACTGATTTCATCGGCATATTTTGCCAGATGAAGTACCTCCTTACCATAAAGGTAGGCCTTTGGGCCAATTTCAAAAAATGGTGGGGTGAGTTCTAGCCCTTGGTACATCAGTGAGTTTCCTTATACGTTTATTTCGATGGATTATGATAAATCTCAAAAGTCCAGGCTGGGGCACCCAAGGCAGCCAACGCCGCCTGAATGGTGATTTTCTTCTCAGGAGGGCACAGCACTACCGCACAACCGCCGCCGCCTGCCCCCATCTGTTTCGCTCCCCAGGCACCTGCATCCATGGCCGTTTTGCAGAAAATATTCAGGCGCTCCGTGGCTGTTCCCATGATATTTTCTTCGATCTGTTGTTGATTCATCAATTCACCAAGGGTTTCAAGATCACCGCGTAACAGAGCCGCCTTGCCCTGTTCAACCAAATCCACAACCCGCAGCAACGAATCGATCAGCACTTTATCACGAACACGTAAGCGATCTTGCAGCCATTCCTGTAACTGCTGAGTATCGTGAGTATCCTGGGTATCGGCTACAACAATTGGCAGGGAATCGATGGAGATCGGTTCAACGCCAGGAGTGGGTCCGGTATTGATAAAGGTGACCCCCCCATAGGCGATAGCGTACTGATCCATACGGCCACATTCAATATTCAGGTTTTCGCGCTCTACCAGGTAGGATAGTTCAGCAATTTCAGCCGTAGTGAGGGGAATTTCAAAAGTCTGAGACAGGGCACGAATGAAAGCGATGCATAAAGCCGTGGACGAGGACATACCTGCGCTCACCGGGATCTGAGAATTGATCGTCGCCTCAAAACCGGTTGTAATGTAGCTCTGTAGACGATGATATACCGCTTCTAAATATTTAAGCGGCGATACCAGGGGCATTTCATCTCCCAATCTAAACTCTTCCTTAAAGTCAATATCTTCCGCAATGAGAATGATGCGATCGTCGTTTCGTTTCTGGATGGCAATGCTCAGGAAGGCTGAAATAGCCGCCGCCAGGACAGGTTTTTCTATTAGATCGACATTATCACCCAGCAAACAAATACGCCCGGGGGCACGGGCAATGAAAGGCTGCGTTGTCAAAGCCATAGTCACTATATCTCCAATGATCTTGTTTGAGTCGATTGAGAGTAAAACGGTTTTTTACCTTCATTCACTACCAGCGTGTTACATGAATAAATATCATTATCTATGACTCTACTGCAAAAAGCCGATGACGGAGATGTCCGTCGGAATATATGGGGGT
>CALCSH010000198.1 GCA_937893815.1 uncultured Anaerolineae bacterium
TCCATCGAAAGCTGATCTACAGCCACCAAATTACCGTATTTGCGGGTTAATTCGTAGGTTTGAATAGCGGGTGTTGTCATTCGGTAAACTCCTTATCTTGTACCGTTTTCTTGAATTGAGCAAGAAACGGTCAGTTCTTTCATTCGTTGGGTTCTATTAAAACGCGCCAAGGTAAATCCTGGTTTAAGCAAGCGGATGAATATGTTTTTAATCATCCCCTGGTTTCCGCAATTCTTCGCGGAAATCTCCGTTCCAGCCACAGCCAGGCGATTCCCCCTCCCAAACGCGGCATCCAGTAGCCGGTCAGGCGGTAAGCCAATGAAATTGCCAACGCAGTTTCGGACGGCACGCCAAATTGTGTATACAGGGCCGCTAAAGCCACTTCGGCCATTCCCATCGCCCCTGGGATGGTGCCCATCATATTGGCTGCCAGCGTCAGGGCATACACCAATATCATCGTAGACCAGGGTAAAGCCTGCCCCATGGCCAGGAAGCACATCGCAAACCCGGCTATCTCAAAGCTGGTGCGCGTTAAAAGGCTACAAACAATCATCTTGGGATGTGATTTGAGAAAAGGCAGTAACTCGGCGATCAAATAGCTCCCGCGTTGGATGATGCGTTCACTGGGCCAATTCCACAGTTGCGCCCGCCAGCGCCGACGGATGCGCTGATCCCAAAAACGGGCAACCCACTCAAGGGTTTTCCGCCTGACCTGGGAAAACCAACTCGATCGCCATTTCCAACCCAGAAAAGCCAGCAGAGTCAACGCGCCACTCAACCCGACCAGACCACGGCTGGAGAAGCTCAGCCCGCCCGCGCCTTGGAGCATCGCCATGCCCGCCACCGGTAATGCCAGCAGCACCACGCTTGTCGTGATCAGCGCCATTTCAATCATGGTGGTCACAGTCGCCACATCGGGCGAGACTCCATCAGATTTGAGCAAACGGATGCGCAGCATGGCTCCGCTGATGGCTGCCGAAGGCACGACAGTCTCGATGAAGGCCATCGCAAGTTGAACAATATATTGTTTACCAAAAGGGACGCGCGCGCCATAATGCCGCAAGAGAAGTTCATTGAGCCAGGTGACCGCCCCTAAGGATATGGCCTGGAAGAGCAGGGCCAGCAGCAGCCAGCCCCATTTGGCTTGCCGAAGCACCGCCTGCAGTTCACTCCATTGGATGCCGCGCCGGATGAAGAAAACAACCAGGAGCAGTATGATAAGTAAGGGAATCGCTCGTTTTAAATATTTTGACATGTTAATGGATTGCCTGCGAGGAGACGGCGTAAGGTTGTAACGAGGCAAAGATTTCATGGCTCCTTTGAGCCGCATCGCGAAGGGGCTGACCGGCTGCGAATTTTTGGCTGGCATAGCATTGTAAAGCCAGCACTTTTTTCTTGTGAATTTCCGGGGAAAGCGACAGGCGCTGCCATAGCTGATGCGACTCGGCCGGGATATTACCCGCGGCCTTCAGCCACAACTTGCCGTCTTGCCACATCCGGTAGGCCAAATACTCAGGAGCCTGGTTTTGAGATTTATTGGCGTAGATGCCCGCGCTCAAAAGCGCAAAACGCGACAGGGCGCTATGATCGGGGTGAGCATCTTCGGGGTGCGGAAAAATCACGGTGGTTGGTTGAAATTCTGTGAGTTCTTTTTGGAACAAGCTCAACAGGCTGGCTCCTGTATAAGGCAATCTGGGGCTGTTCACAGCTTGCTCAGATTGCTCGTAGCCGGTTGTGGCAGAACGATAGAGACGGTCGGCCTTCCAGTAACCCTGCCAGAGGCTGTCAAGCCCCCGGTCAGGAAATCCCCAAAAAAGTATTTGGCGTATATCAAGGCCCAGAAAGATCAAGGCGCTGATACTTTCCTGCTGGCGCCGGACAGCCATGCGCTGAAAGTTGCGCCGATCCCATATGTTCATCTTTGCACCGAGGGTTGTCAGGAGAGAAGCATCGCCATTGGTGGCGACAACAACCCGAATTTGGGCAGCCGGGTGGGTGGCCAGGGACGAGGCGATCAATCCACCTGCCGCCAGGGTTTCATCATCCGGGTGCGGTGCCAGGATTAAAATCCGGGCCTGCGCATCCGGCAGCCAGGCAGGTATATCCTGAAAATCTACATGAAAGTTTTTCGGAGTGTGATTTTTGGGCATCATTGGAAATCTCTCAACTTATTTGAAACGCACTCAAATGATTTTCAGTGCAGATTCACAGAACTGCGTTTCCATTTGGGTGACAGATGCCATTGAACGAATAGTTCCCGTTCAGAAGCTGTCCAGACAGCCGCTATCTGGCGATACATTTGCCAGCGGTTATAGACTCCCAATAATTTTTTTTGTTTCTGTTCTTTCATCTGATGGGTTACGCCCTGCCAGACAACCTTGCGGGTTTGCCAGTTTTGGCGCTTGGCGTAGGCGGTCAATCCGGTTTCGACGCCATAGCGGGTATCCGCCAGCGGGATTAATATTTTCTCGGCATCCACGCGCCGCAAACAGCGCTGCCCGCTCAGATTTGGGGCCACCAGGTGAGAGGCGTCCGTCAGCATACCGCCATGCCGGAAAACCGCAATGCTCATCTCGGTAGTGCCTGCTTCAATGGGACGATACAGGTTTTCCAGGTGATTGGGATGCACACCGACAAGATCGGCATCCAAAAAGATGACAAAATCCGTTTGGAGCGCTCGCACACCCGCCAGCATGGCACCAGCCTTGCCCTGGTTTTTAGGGAGTTGGAGCGCCATCAGGCGATCATCGTGGCTGGCGTATTGTTGGGCAATGGACAGCGTGCTATCGGACGAGCCATCATCGACAATCACTACTTTTGCCAGCCAGGGGGTTTCACAAATATTGAGCAGGACGCGGGATAAATTGTGGGCCTCATTAAAAGCAGGAATTACAACGCCTACAGTGAAAATCGTATTCATGCTGATACCTCGTATGAGTGGAAATCTCTTGGGCGCCAGGTTGCCCTGGCACCCTATCTAAGGAGGAGAAGAAGACGAAATGAAGTATTCCCATAAAAGTCGGAGTTTCATATCGCTAATTATGATTACACCGCGCCAAGGTAAATCCTGGTTTAAGCGGCAGGGTCAATTTCAGCAATTGAAGTCAAATAATCTTAACCACAAATAACACGAAGCAACACCAAGATAAATGCCAGAATCAAAAAAGACTTCGATGCGCTCGAAACCCTTTGAATGATTCGTGGATGGGGTTTAGTTTTGGACAGGCAAGCTGATAATAATATTCACCCCTAATCCCGATTCGCTTTCTATGCTGATTTCACCCCCGTGAAGACATACGATTTCACGGCTGATGGCTAATCCCAGGCCGCTGCCTCCGGTTTGGCTGGAGCGGTCCGCCTCGACACGATAAAAACGTTCAAATAGGTGGGGAATGTGCTCTGGGGGGATGCCCTCCCCGGTGTTTTGAATCACGACCTGCACCCCGAAGGGTTCCTGGGAGGCCCTGAGAACGATCTCACCCCCGGGCAAGGTGTACTTGACGGCATTATCCATCAGATTCAGGAACAGGCGAATCAGATGATCGGTATCGCCATAAACGCGTAATTCCGCTGGGATTTCTGAAACGAATGACAGCTCATGTTCATCGGCCAGGGGAAGGATTTGCTCGACAATAATTTCCAGGAGTTCAGTCAGATTCAGCGGCGAAGGTTGCCACGAAAGCCGCTTTTGGTCCGAACGTGAGAGAAATAAAAGAGCATTGCTCAAACGAATCAGGCGATCAACTTGCGATACCAGGCCTTGCAGCGTATTCTTGTATTCGGCCAGTTTGCGAGGTCGGCTCAGGGCAACTTCAATCTGCCCTTTGAGCACTGTCAGGGGTGTGCGTAATTCGTGAGCCGCATCCCCGCTAAAACGGCGCTCCCGATCGAAGGTAGCTTGCAAACGATCCAACATAATATCAAAAGTATGAGCCAGGCGGCCAACTTCATCTTGCGGCCCGTGATAGGCAATCCGCCGCGTGAGGTCGCCAGCGCCGATTTCCTCTGCGGTTTTTGTGATCTGATCAATCGGTCGCAATGCGCGATTTGCCAGAAACATTCCACCCATGCCGGTCAGGAGCAGGATCACCGGAAGAATCAGCATGAGTTGGGCGCGCATATTTTCCAGCGTTTCCTCAACCCCTTCCAGAGATTGAATGGCTTGCAACCAGCCGATTGGCTGCCCGTCGGCGGCCTGGATTGACTGCGTATATACCCGCCAATGATCCTGCTGTCCGATGGTTTGATACCCAGGCGATAAAGCCACATGCGTCATATCGGCCTTGGAGGTGCCAAGGCCATCCAAAACGGCTCCGTTCGAAGTCAACATGCGGATGGCAAAATCGCTTTGGAGCATCATGCGTGAGGCCATTGGTAAATTTTCAGTGTTCTGAAAAGCCAGGTGTCCATTTTCCATATCGACATTGCTCAAAGCCTGGGAAGTAGATATTTCAAGAGAGGCATCCACCGAGGCAAACAGACTGCGCCGCAGTTGCACATATTGATATGTGCCCGAAAGCAGCACGGCCAGCCCGGCCAGGAGCAGATACCAGAGGGTCAATCGTACTCGAATCGGCATTTGCCGTATATTTCGCTTAACGAAACTAGGCATTATTTTTCTCCGCGCTCAAGCGGTACCCCACACCGCGAATAGTATGGATGAGCGTTGAGCCAAACCCATCGTCAATTTTGCGGCGCAAATATCCAATATAGACATCTACCACTTTAGTATCGCTGTAGAAATTAAAATTCCAAACATGCTCGATGATTTGGGTGCGGGTGAGCACCTGATTGGGGTGACGCAGCAAAAGTTCAAGCAGCGAAAATTCGCGCGGGCTGAGTTCGATGATCTGCCCGGCGCGGCGCACCTCACGACTGGCAGTGTCCAATTCCAGATCAGCACTCTGCAGCAAGGTATTGGTCTGCATGGGGGGACGGCGCAATAAGGCTCGCACACGGGCCAATAATTCGGGGAAAGCAAAGGGTTTGACCAGATAATCATCGGCGCCAGAGTCAAGGCCCTGGACACGGTCATCGACGCCATCTCGGGCGGTCAATAACAGTACGGGGGTTTTATTTCGCTGGTCTCGGATTTCGCGCAGCATATCCAGGCCGTTCATCTTGGGCAACATGATATCCAGGATAATAACATCATAGTTCACAGCCTGGGCGTAGGATAATCCATCCAAACCATCGCGGACCACATCCACAGCGTGACCAGCCTCGCACAGTCCCTGCTTCACAAATTGAGCGACACCGAGTTCATCTTCGACTACCAAAATTCGCATACATCTTCCTCCAAAACGAAATATCTGGTTCTTTTATACCAGTCATTTCTAAGAATACGGTAAGTCGGTCTTGCGAGCTTACCGGTTGGTTCTATTTTTTTGGTTCTCTGAGAATCCCCGTGATAGTAGCCCATATTTTCCCGCCGATTAAAATACATCACCACATGCTAACATCTGGTATACATTGCGGGATATCAACAAGGAACTCTCTTGATCGCGATAACGTCTATGGGAGAATATCGGAAGAATAGGTAAATTAATTTTTAACAGGAATAACCGTATGCGACTCGAAAAAATATTCCCATCTTTTATTTTAGTTCTCACGCTTTCTCTGCTGGCAGTGATAATCCAAGGTTGCACCCGAGGCAATGCCAACCCCACTCCTGTGAGTGTAAAAGAATTAACCGTAGAATCTCCGCCGCCGGTGCTACTATCCGGGATGGACTACGCAAACCAGGCAAAGGGCTGTGGGGATATTTTTGTATACAACTCAAACCACGCCAGTTCGGAGTTTGCACTGGTTTCGATAGATGACTCTACTGCAAAAAGCCGATGACGGAGATGTCCGCCGGAATATATGGGGG
>CALCSH010000199.1 GCA_937893815.1 uncultured Anaerolineae bacterium
CGTTGGGTTATAACCCAACGCACAAGCTGTTTTTAATATAAGTGGCATCGGAGGTAGTCACAAAAACCAGGTCAAACGCCGGGACGATATAAATCATCTGCTCGCCGCCACCCCGTGCCGAATAAACATCGTAGCCCCACATCCAATTACGAAGAGTTTCTGATCAAATACCTGGTTTCCTCATTGAACGTCTTGTTGGGTTATGGCATGGGATGTGCGGTGAAGAATTCCCAGATCAGATCGTTTACTGTGGTGGGGTCGAAAACATCGCCGCCGAAGGTGGTTATTGGCCAGTAATGCCCTTCCATTGTCAGCGAGTAAAGCACCACATCGGCTCCGTTGGCGCAGTGGCTCCAGGAGTCTGTTGTGATCACCCCGCCGGTAGATGTATGCTTCGGCGCAGGCGCACACTGGTTACGCGCGGCCCAATCTGCGGCCCAAATCGGGAGTGCTGGCAGATTGACAACACCCTCAAGATTTGTGCCGTAGTAAGGGATGATCTCATCGCGCTGGCCGTGGAAGGCAATCACCGGCACCGGGCGGGATGGAGTACATTTTTCCCAATCGTAGTAGCCTCCGGCGATCGGAGCAATGGCGGCGATCCGGTCAGCTAGATCGCAAGCCAGGCGGTTGGCCATGCCGCCACCGTTGGAAAGCCCGGTGGCATAGATACGTGCCGGATCAATGTTGAGTTCGATGGAGAGATGAGCGATCAGATCGCGCGTGAATTGCACATCGTCCACACCGCTACCCGATTCGGGAAAATCTTCCCAAGTCGAGGGACTACCTGTCGCTTGAGGGTAAACAACGATGAATCCCTGCTCGTCAGCCAGGAGAGAGAATTCGCTGAGTTGTTCCTGAGCGAAAGCATTGGAGGTTCGCCCGTGAAAATTGAGTACCAATGCCGTAGCGGTATCGCTGGCATAACGATGCGGGATGTGCAGCTTGAAGGTGCGTTTAATTCCCCCCGATGAAATTGTGCTGAAATGATCGCCATACGTGGGGTAGGCGGCGCTGCCCGTGCCGGGAGGTGTGGGGCTGGGTGCGGGCGGGGTGATTTTCCCGGCGGTCTTGGGGTGTGCAGCGAAGAAATCCCAGATAATATCTGTAGCGTTGATAGCGGTTGTAGTGCCATTGCCATCGGCGACGAATTCTGAGCCGGGCCAGGTGTGACCGGCGTTGGCGATGGCGTAGAGCGCCACATCCACCCCGGGCAGGCAATCCCCCCAGGTTTGGCGGGTGATTTCTTCATTCGGTGAATCGACCTTGGGCGTAGAATCGCACTGATTGCGTTCGGCCCAGGCTTCCACCCAGGCGAGCACAGGTGGGTTAATCTCATTGCCCTCGAAGGGGATTATCGTATCCTCCAGTCCATGAATCGCCAATATCGAAATCGGTTGCGCAGCTTCACAATCGTAATACCCCACATGCCCGCCCGAAACAGGGGCGACAGCGGCAAAAACGTCCGAAAAGGCGCATGCCAGCCGATTCGTCATGGAAGCACCATTGGAAAAGCCCGTGGCGTAGATACGCGCCGGGTCAATGCTCAACTCGCTTTGTAGATATTCGAGCATGCCTCCGAAGAAGGCGATGTCCGGCGCGCCGATGGCTCCAGGCACCGCACCCCACCAAGTTGGGGGATCATCCTCGGCTTGCGGCGTGATCACGATAAACCCGACTTCATCGGCTTTGGCGTTCATCTGGGAAATTTCTTGCTGGTGTTCAGCAGTATCTGTGCGTCCATGGATATTGAAGACCAGCGGGGTCAAAGTTCCGGAATGGTAACCGGGTGGTATATGCACAAGGAAGGTGCGCTCGACGCCCTCCAGCCGCATGAAAATTTGAGTATCGCCGGGATGCTCATATTGTCCTGACGCGGCGGTTTCGCTGGCTACCGGGCTGGCAGGAGTAAAAATTTGCTCCGCAGCCGGGCGGCAACCCCAAAGAATAGCAGTACTGATCGTCAGGGCGAGAGCGAATGTGAATTTCTGGAAACGTCGTTGAGATTTCATGTTGGAGAATACGAATTCGTGAGAGGCAAGAGCATGAGAGGCGCAGGGGTGGGGGTGTGCAGCCTCCCATGCTCAAACCGAGGAGGAGTGAAGGAAGAAACCAATTTGAGGTTGTTCGTAATGTACCTTACAAAGCGGCCCACTCGAATTAGAACTGCTAGAGTATTCTTGTTAGGACTTACGCACTTGTACAAGAGAATGCCCGAAAATAGGGGTGGGGGGGGCTTCGCCCCCCCCACCCCTATTTTCGGGATATTTTTTATCGAGTTGCGTACGTCC
>CALCSH010000200.1 GCA_937893815.1 uncultured Anaerolineae bacterium
CTTTTTTTCGGGATCATTCGATCAGCGCAAGGCCGCTTCGATGAGTTGTTGGATGCGTGGCAACATGGAAGCCGGATCGGGATGCAGGCCTTCGATGAGCAGGGCGCTCTCGTAGATTTGTTCGATGACGGATGCAACCAAGGCATCATCAGCGGGCAATTGGCTGAGACGTGCCAAAATGGGGTGACGTGGGTTGAGTTCCAATACTTTTTTAGGCACTTCGTAGTCACGATCCATCAGGCGGTAAACACGCTGCATTTCCTGATCCAGCGCGCCTTCAGGGTCTACCAGGCGGGCAACGGAGTCGGTCAGGCGGTCGGTGGTGCGGGCGTCGGTGATGCGCTCGCCTAATTGGGCCTTGAAGCGCGCGATGATCCCGGCGAGATCATCGGCGGGCAACGCCTCGGAGGCAGGCTCTTCTTCGGGTTTGGCCTCCGCAGCCGGGAGTTCCAGGTCGGGAGCCGCCACGTTTTGAAGTGGATGCTCCGCGAATTCGCGTAATCCCAATAACATGAAGGAATCCATCGGATCGGTGAGGGTAATCACTTCATAACCGTGCTTGCGGAAATAATCGAGGTGTGGGCTGCGCGCCACAGATCGGTCGTCATCACCCAGAATATAGTAGATTTTGTCCTGGCCGTCTTTCATTTGGGCAACATATTCGGTCAACGATACCCAGCTTTCGCTGTGCTGTGTGGTATGAAAGCGCACTAGGGGGTAAAGGCTCTCGCGGTCGCTTTGGTCGGAGGCGATACCCTCTTTGATAAACAAACCGTAATTCTGCCAAAAATTGGCGTAGGTATCGGACTGGTCTTTAGCGAGGGTTTCAAGTTGTTTGACGATCTGTTTGGTCAGGATTTTCTTGATGCGCGCCATCAATGCTGTGGCTTGTACGGATTCGCGCGAAACATTGAGCGGCAGATCTTCGGCATCGACCACACCTTGCATAAAGCGGAAGTGGGACGGAAGCAGGTCTGTAGTGTATTCCTGAATCAACACTTTGCGGGTATACAGTTTGAGACCGTCTTCCTTACGCAGAGCGAAAACGCCGCGTTCGGGTTTGGCGGGTAGATACAGCAAAGCAAAAATGCGTAGCGGTGCATCAGCGACAAAATGAATGCGGGTAATGGGGTCTTCAAACTCGAGGGTAAGGTGCTTGTAGAATTCGTTATACTCGCTATCTTCGAGTTCACGCGGAGCCTGCCGCCAAATCGCAGTCTGGCGATTGGCTTGCTCTTCGTCGTCGCCGATATAAATCGGGAAACGCACGTAGTCGGAGTGCGTCTTAACAATCTGGCGCAGGCGGCTCTCGCTGGCGTATTCTTCGGCATCCGATTTAAGTTTGATTTCGATGGTCGTACCGCGGGTGTCTTGTTCCGCATCTTCGATGGTGAAGGTATCGCCACCAGTAGCATACCATGCCGCGGCTTGGGAATCTTTTTGGTAAGAGCGTGAGGTGACGCGCACCCATTCGGCAACCATGAATACCGAGTAAAAGCCGACGCCGAATTGTCCGATGACATCGGCGAGTTTCTGGTCGCTATTATCTTTGGTAGCGTCGAGAAAAGCCCGGGCTCCCGATTGGGCGATAGTACCCAGATTGGTAGCCAATTCCTCGCGTGTCATTCCTATTCCGCTATCGCGGATGGTAATGGTTTTGGCATCTTCATCGACACTCAATCGAATGGCAAGTTCCGCTTCAGGGTCAAGAATATCCCTGTCGGTGAGCATCACAAAATCAATTTGCGTCAGGGCATCGGAGGCATTGGAAATTAGCTCCCGCAAGAAAATATCGCGTTCGGTATACAACGAGTGAATCAGAATATTAAGCAATTGTTTGATTTCTGCTTTAAAGGCAATTGGTTGGTTGGTATCCGTCATAGGTTCCTCCGTTTATAGTATCCATCCCTATTTTTACCGCGCGAATGTTAATTTGGTGTAAGAAAACGAGATGATCTCCATCTATAGCGTGGGCGAAAGGTTCACCGCTGAGTACGCTGAGAACGCAGCGTTTTCAAGCTTTTTCTGACTTTTCGCAGCGATCGCATATGCCCCCATGCGAAACTGCGCTCTTTACGAAAAGAATTGGCTCGCCGGATGCCCACCAATTCTTTTCTGGGAGACTACCGAAATGGTGTTATCCCGAAATTTACCACGAAGACACAAAGTTTAGATTTACTCTTGATATCCTTGTGCCTTCGTGGTTTGTACGGTTGATTTACTCGGTAAGCATATTGCGCAGCACGGTGTGCAGGATGCCGCCGTTGCGGTAATACTCCACTTCGATGGCGGTATCCAGACGAACATCGGTCTGGAATTTTATTACTCTGCCATCGTCTTTGACGGCCTTGATCGACACTTCGCTCTGCGGTTCAAGCTGATTACTTAGACCAAGCACATCAAAGGTTTCATGCCCAGTCAGACCGAGGCTTTCCGCACTCTGCCCTTGTTTGAACTGCAAAGGCAACACGCCCATCCCGACCAGATTTGAGCGGTGTATACGCTCATAGGATTCAGCGATAACAGCCTTGACTCCGAGCAACAACGTACCTTTGGCGGCCCAGTCGCGGCTGGAGCCGGTGCCATACATTTTACCCGCCAGAACAATCAAGGGCGTGTTCGTTTCTTTATATTTCAGCGAGGCATCAAAGATGCTGATCGCCGAGCGCGAATCACCTTCGGTCGTCGGTCGTCGGTCGTCGGTCGGTTCTAAATACACCGTATAGCCTCCCTCGGTTCCGGGGGCAAGCTTATTCTTCAGGCGGATATTGGCAAAGGTGCCGCGCGTCATCACGCGGTCGTTGCCGCGGCGAGAGCCGAACGAGTTGAAATCGCCGGGTTTGACGCCATGCCCAACCAGATATTTGCCCGCCGGGCCATCCGACGGGATCGAGCCAGCCGGGGAGATATGATCGGTGGTGATCGAATCGCCCAACAGAGCCAGGACGCGCGCACCATTGATGGGCATGATGTCAGGCACCTCGGCGGTGAGGTCAACAAAGAAAGGCGGTTCCTGAATATAGGTTGAAGCTTCATCCCAGGCATAGACATCGCCCTCGCCGCTCGAAATCTGATTCCAGGTTTCGTTGCCAGCGAAAACATCCGCATATTGGCTCTTGAACATCTCCGGGCGTACATTCTCAGCGATCGTATCGAGAATCTCTTGCGAGGTAGGCCAGATATCGCTCAGGAATACAGGATGTCCATCTTTGTCGCTACCCAGCGGCTGGGTAGCGAGATCAATATCCACAGTTCCGGCCAGGGCATAGGCGACGACCAAAGGCGGCGAAGCCAGATAGTTGGCGCGTACATGCGGGCTGATGCGTCCCTCAAAGTTTCGGTTCCCCGAGAGAACGGCCGCAGCAACCAGATCACCTTCGCTGATGCCACGCACCACTTCACTCGGCAGCGGGCCAGAATTCCCAATACAGGTGGTGCAACCATAACCAACAATATTAAAACCTAACTTTGCCAGCGGATTCAACAAATCCGATTGCTGCAAGTATTCGTGAACGACCCGCGAACCGGGTGCCAGGCTCGTCTTGACGAATGGTTTGGTCTGCAAGCCACGCTCTACAGCCTTCTTGGCCAGTAAACCAGCCCCGATCATCACCGAAGGGTTGGATGTATTTGTGCAGGATGTGATTGCAGCAATCACCACCGAACCGTGCCCCATCTCTGTGCTGGAGCCGTTGGTGCCGATGGTGACTTTCTTCTTGACGGCTTCTTCATTCAGAGAAAAGCCGCGCTCGCTGACAGGTTTGCGCAACGCCGCTTGGAAGGATGTCTGCATATCTTTGAGCGCCACCCGGTGGTGCGGCAGCGTCGGCCCGGCCATATTGGGGGTCACTTCGCCTAAATCAAGTTCCAGTGTGCCGGTATATTCCGCCTCAGGGGAATTAGCAGTGCGGAAGAGATGCTGCGCTTTGAGGTAGGTCTCCACGCGCTCGATAATTTCTTCCGAGCGTCCGGTCAGGCGCATATAGCGCAAGGTTTCATCATCGACAGGGAAGAAGCCCATCGTGGCGCCATACTCGGGGGCCATATTGGCAATCGTCGCCCTGTCGGGCAGGGAAAGCACATCCAGGCCGGGGCCGTAGAATTCCACAAACTTGCCGACCACTCCTTTCTCACGCAGCATTTGCACCACGCGCAACACCAGATCGGTGGCCGTGACCCCGTCCGGAAGCGTACCATCCAACTTGAATCCGATCACATCCGGGGTGAGCATATCGATCTGCTGGCCGAGCATGGCCGCTTCGGCCTCAATGCCACCGACACCCCAGCCAACCACACCCAGGCCGTTGATCATCGTGGTATGCGAGTCGGTTCCAACGAGCGTATCGGGGAAAGCCACGCGCTCGCCATCGTTTTCTTTGACCAGAACAACATCGGCCAGATATTCAAGATTGACCTGGTGAATGATGCCTGTGGCGGGCGGTACAACGCGGAAATTATCAAAGGCTTTTTGCCCCCAGCGCAAGAACTCATAGCGCTCGCGATTGCGCTGAAATTCCAACTCCGCATTTCGTTTAAGCGCATCGGAACTGGCGAAAAAATCGACCTGCACCGAATGATCGATCACCAGATCGACATTCACATGCGGGTTAATTTTCTTGGGGTCGCCACCCAAACGCGCCATCGCCGAGCGCATGGCCGCCAGGTCTACCACGGCAGGCACGCCGGTGAAATCTTGCATCACCACGCGGCCCGGACGGTAAGGCAGCACCGGTCGATGCGCTTCCTGCGGTTTCCAGCCCGCCAAATTGATCACATCCTGACGGGTGATACTTTTCTCATCGCACTGCCGCAATACAGATTCCAGCATGACACGGATCGAAAATGGCAATCGATCTAACTGAGTGAAGCCATCTTTTTCAAGTTGATTCAACCGATAAATGACGTAATCGCCGTGCGATGTTTTTAGCACATCTCGGGCGTTGAAGATATTTTGAGACATTTAATACTCCTATTACAGGTAAAAATTTAAAATATGCTAAATTGACTCCACTGCAAAAAGGCATTTCCACCGCAGAGTGCGCAGAGAACGCCGAGATTTTTTACCGATTTCGCACTTTTAAAACTCTGCGCTCTCCGCGTTCTCGGCGGTGAAGGGTTTTTGCAGTAGAGTCTAAATTGGAAAACAAAGAATGAGTTCAGCGAGGCGGGCGAATGATGGCGTCGGTCATACGGGCAATACGCGCCATTTCTAAAACATCATGAACACGGATAATATCAGCCCCGCGGGTAATTCCCACCGAGATGGTGGCGGCTGTGCCCTCCACACGTTGATCGGGCGGGAGATCGAGGGTGTACCCGATAAATGACTTGCGTGAAGGTCCGAGGAGCACCGGGTATCCCAGGGCGCGAATTTCCCCAAGCCGATTCAACAATTCAAGATTTTGCTCCACCGTCTTGCCGAAGCCAATCCCCGGGTCGAGAATAATCTTCTCATCCAGAATGCCCGCGGATTTGGCGATCGCCACACTTTCGAGTAATTCATGTTTGACATCTTCGAGCAAATTTTCGTATTCCACGCCTACGTACCGCCCCCCCAGCCGGTCGCGCACCTCGGCGGTTTTGGGGTTACTGCGGTTGTGCATCAGGATCACGGGAATATTATAGTGTTTCACCACGGCGGCCAACTTTGGATCGGCTCGCAAACCCCACACATCATTGACGATATGCGCTCCAGCCTCCAGCGCCGCTTGAGCTACCGAGGCCTTGTAGGTATCTACTGAAATTAGCATGTCGGGGAATTCGGCAGCCAATGCACGGATCACAGGCAGAACGCGCTCCATCTCTTCGTGTTCGTTGACCGGCTCAGCCCCCGGGCGAGTACTCTCACCCCCAACATCCAGAATGTCAACACCAGCTTTCACAAATTGGCGCGCTTGTGCAATAGCAGAATCCACCCCCACCGGCCTCCCCGCTGATTCTTGGGGAGCAGCGAAAGGGAATAAACCATCACCGGAAAAACTGTCGGGCGTAATATTAAGGATGCCCATCACGTATGTGCGGGCACCCCATTCAAACGTATGCTGATGGAGTACCAAAGGGGACAGCATGTATTAGACCATTGATTCCATAGGGCGGCTCAACCAGATTTCGGCCTCCTTGAGATCGGTGAAAATTGCCATACGGGTGCCACCCCCGGAGGTACGGTCGGCAACTTTTTGTACAGCATCTCGCAGAGCATCATTCGCCACAACAACCGCCAGACGAATATTGCGCGTGGATGGGTCGCTATTGAGCTGAACGGCTACATGAATCGCTTCCTCGGTGATATTTTTTACATTGCGCAAATCATAGAGGTTACGAGTCAGTCGATCGGAGCCTAATAAATGCTCTTCAGAAAAATTTTGCCAATGCTTGATCGTGCTGGCATTGAGATCAGAGAAAGTCAGGTGCATGCCACCATCTTCGCGCCGGGTAACTTCGTAGCCAATCTCTGGGTTGGAGGCAAAGTTCAAAGGTTTTTGTTGGTCTACCATTTTGTTTTCTCCTAATTTGCTGAGGAATTATCGCTCGGGTGTCTATTTTACCCTATTCTTTGATTCCCAATAGCAACGCTAAAACTTCTGGGGGAATTTCCGCAGCGGGGGTTTCGTAATTCTGGCCGCTATAATTGCGCTCACGCAAGGATCGCCAAAGCAATTTGCGTTCATCAGATTGCACAGCCAAAGCCTCAAGCGTTCTGGCTTTGGCAAGGTATTCGCCGGTGGTATAGAGGAATGTCAGTCGCTTCCATTTATCGGCAAGTATGGGGCGTGGCAACGGCTCCAATGGGCCAAGCTGAATCTTGAAGTATTCTTCCCCAGCCCGGGGGTGATCCGGTTCGTCCTGCATAATTTCCGCGCGAGATGTCAATTCATGTCCAAGCACCGGGGCCAGATATTCCACCCGCCACTTATGTTTCCCAAACGAAGACGGCTGATAAAAGGCGAGATAATCGACAGCGACAACCTTGGGCGCAGTGGCCAGTGGAATCCGATACCAGCCCAACACCCGAGCGATTTCGAGGTCGCGGGGTGTGGGGATAAAGGTGACGAGGATTAAATCTGTTGGTTTGGGCATTTGATAGGGTACAGGTTGCAGGTTTAGCTGAATAATACTTCAACGTCGTCGGAGGTCAGGCTCTTGAAAAAGCTGCTCTCCGTGGAGATGAGTTGTTCCACAAGATTTTTCTTCTTTTCCTGTAATAGTAATATTTTTTCTTCGACGGTGTCGCGCGTAATCAGTTTATAGACAAAAACCGGCTTGTCTTGCCCGATGCGATGTGTGCGGTC
>CALCSH010000201.1 GCA_937893815.1 uncultured Anaerolineae bacterium
TGTGCTGCCCGGCAAGGAAAAACGAAACCTGACCACTGGTGCGGTGCAATGGAGCGGTTTCACGTTCAACCACATCCTGCTGCCCCTGTGGATTGGGCAATATCGCTACAAAGGGCAGGCTTTTACCATCCTGATCAACGGCCAGACCGGGAAAATCAGCGGCGACAAACCGCGTGATGCGATCAAAGCCATGGCGATTATTATCAGCATTATCCTGACGGTCTTCGTGGCGATTACCTTTTTAGCGCTGATCGCGGCCGAGATGGGTTGGGTAAGCTTCTAACGATTAAAGCCGAATTTAGGAATTGCCAATCCGTAGCGCTCACCGTATAATCCACCAACTACCAACCACTAATTTTCAACCTGCAAACTTGTAAACTTATGAACCAACCCCTCGATTTCCAATCCATTATCATCCAACTGCAAGACTTCTGGAACGCCAAAGGATGCCTGATCTGGCAGCCTTATCACAGTGAAGTCGGCGCGGGGACGATGAATCCAGCCACCACGCTGCGCGTGCTCGGCCCCGAACCCTGGAACGTAGCCTACGTGGAACCCTCCATCCGTCCCGATGATGGGCGCTACGGACAGAACCCCAACCGCTTCTACCAGCACATGCAGTACCAGGTGATCCTCAAACCAGCTCCAGAAAATTCGCAAGATGTTTATCTCGAATCGCTGGTCGCTCTGGGGATTTCCCCGGCCGAGCACGATATTCGCTTTGTGGAAGATAACTGGGAATCGCCCGTGACCGGGGCCTGGGGCCTGGGCTGGGAGGTCTGGCTGGATGGGCTGGAGATCACCCAATTCACCTATTTCCAGCAATCCGGCGGGCAAACGCTCGACCCCATCTCGCTGGAGCTGACCTACGGCATGGAGCGCATCGCCATGGCCCTGCAAGGCGTGCGCGATTTCCGCGATCTAAAGTGGAATCAAACCCGCAGCTACGGGGATGTATACCTGACGAATGAGCAAGAATCCAGCAAATATGCCTTCGAGCTAGCCGATGTCGATCGTCTGCGCCAGCTCTTCGATCTCTACGAAGCCGAGGCCAACGTCTGTCTGGAGCATCGTCAGGTGATCCCGGCGCACGATAATATGCTCAAATGCTCGCACACCTTCAACGTGCTTGACACGCGCGGCGCGATCGGCGTCACCGAGCGAGCCGGATTCTTCCGTCGAATGCGCGGCCTGTCGCGGCGCGTGGCCGAGGCCTATGTGGAGCAAAGGCAGACGTTGGAATTTCCATTTCTGAATGATGAAGGCAAAATGCAAAATGCAGAACAAAACCCTGTATCTGCTCCCCGTTCTGCATTCATCACTCAGCCTTCTGCATTTGTTCTCGAAATCGGCACGGAAGAAATCCCACACACCGACCTTGAAGATGCCATGAGCCAGTTGCGCCAGAACGTACCTGCCTTACTGGAGGCGTTGCGCCTGGGATATGGGGAAATCAACATCTATGGCACACCGCGTCGTATCGTGATATACGTTGAAAATCTGGCGCCAACGCAGAGCAATCTCGAAGAATTGGTCAAAGGACCGCCCGCGGCGCGTGCGTTCGATGCCGATGGCAAACCCACAAAAGCCGCCGAAGGTTTTGCCCGCTCCAAAGGGCTGGATGTCAGCGACCTGGAAGTTAAAGAAATTGATGGCGGCGAGTATGTCGCCGCGGTCGTAAAGCAAACCGGCCGCCCGGCTGCCGAAGTGCTGCTCGAAGCACTGCCAAAGCTGATCGCCGAGATTCGCATCATCAAAACCATGCGCTGGAATGCCACCAATGTGGCCTTCTCGCGCCCCATCCGCTGGCTCGTGGCGCTGCACGGCGAAAGCGTGATTCCTTTCGAATACGCCGGACTGACCGCCACCAATGCCACCCGCGGCCTGCGCTTCAACCACGCCGAAACGTTACCCGTCGCCAACCCGGCGGCGTATTTTGAAACCATCCGAAAACAGGGTATTTTGCTCGACCCCGCCGAGCGCAAGGCCAGCATCGAGCGCCAGATTCACGCCCTGGCCCAACAAGCGGGCGGCCAAATTCCCGACGACCCCAGCCTGCTGCTCGAAGTCACGCACCTGGTAGAGGCACCCGCCGCCCTGCTGGGCGAGTTCAACCCCCATCACCTGGAATTGCCGCGCGAGGCGCTCATCTCAGTGATGAAAAAACACCAGCGCTATTTTCCGGTGCAGTCTGCCCCCAACCCCTCCCCCGGGGGGAGAGGGGAGTTGTTGCCCTATTTCATCACCGTGGCGAATAAACCCGAGGGCGACTACCCTGCCGTGGTGCGCGGCAACGAAGATGTTATCCGGGCGCGTTTTACGGATGCGGCCTATTTTGTGCGTCAGGATCTAAAAAAGAAGCTCGAAGATTTTCTGCCCGCACTGGGGAAACTGACCTTCCAGACCGAACTCGGCTCGATGTTGGATAAGGCACAGCGAATCGAAGCCCTGGCAGGAGCACTGGCCCCGTTGGTGGGACTAACCCCGGAGGAGCAAACTGCCACCGCCCGCGCCGCACAACTCTGCAAAGCCGATCTCGCCACGCAGATGGTGGTCGAGATGACCTCCCTGCAAGGTGTGATGGGGCGTGACTACGCCCTGCACTCCGGCGAACCCGAAGATGTGGCCGTCGCCATCTTCGAACACTACCTGCCGCGCTCGGCGGATGACACCGGCCCCAAGAGCAAACCCGGCCTGGTGGTCGGTCTCGCCGACCGATTGGATTCGCTGGCCGGTCTCTTCGCCGCCGGACTGGCCCCATCCGGGAACAAAGACCCCTTCGCCCTGCGGCGCGCTGCCCTGGGTTTGGTGGGCAATCTCATCGAGTGGAATACGCCCCTCGACCTGCAATCCGCACTGAGCCGCGCGGCGAGCAACCTGCCCATCGAGGCCTCCCCCGTTTCACAGGCAGAATGTCTCACTTTCGTAGTTGAACGCCTGCGCCATATTTTCCTGGAACAAGGCTACGCCCACGATGTGGTGGATGCCATCGTCAGCGCACAGGGGCATAACCCGGCGCTTGCCGCTCAGGCGGTGAAGGAACTCAGCCAATGGGTAGGACGTAAGGATTGGGCCACGATTTTACCGGCGTATTCGCGCTGCGTGCGCATTACGCGGACGGGGGACGGAAGACGGGGAACGGAAGTCGATGCCGATTTTTTTGAAAACGACGCCGAACGCAAGCTCTTTGCCACTCTGCAAACGGCCGAAGCCGCCCTTACAGCCGACACCCGACATTCGACGCTTGATGTGTTTTTGACCGCCATCCTGCCTATGATCCCGGCGATTGATAATTTCTTCGAAGATGTGCTGGTGATGGCCGAGCATCAGAACGTACGCGACAATCGTTTGGCGCTGTTACAGCGCATTGCAAATTTAGCCGAGGGCGTGGCCGATATGAGCAAGCTGGAAGGGTTTTAGAATACTCGTCGAAACGTCTGCACGTCCATACGTCAGCCGCCGGTGGAAATTTCACTGGCGGCTGTTTTTTCGTCCAAAGTTCATCAACAGCCGGGGATGCGGGATATACATCAGAGTCGCTACGTTCCCAGAATTTGGTAGATTTTCTCTGCGCTCTTCGCACTCTCAGCGGTGGAATTGCTTTCCACTTCAACGTTAAGCTAGCTGTAAGATTACCATTCACCAATTGCCAATCTGACCAAGTAAGTCTATAATTCATCTCGCAGCGGGACACTAATAAAAACTCGATCTCCCCGCCCTCGCTAATCTTCCAACCTGCAAACTTGCAACCTGCTTACCTTTTCACTCCATGACCGCCATAGACGAAATCAAAGCCCGCATTGATATTGTTGACCTGGTTTCCCAAAGCGTCGAACTCAAACGCTCAGGGCGCAGCTATTCGGGCTTTTGTCCATTCCACGCTAATTCGCGCACCCCGGCTTTCGCGGTTTTCCCCGAAAGCGGAACCTGGCGCTGTTTTGGCGAATGCAACGAGGGCGGCGATATTTTTGGCTATGTAATGAAGAAAGAGGGCTGGGATTTTCCCACCGCCCTCAAGGAACTGGCCGAACGCGCCGGTGTAGAACTGCGCCCGCTTTCGCCCCACGAACAAGAACAATATGATGAACACGACCGCCTGCGCGAGTTACTCGAAAATGCAGTCGTGTTTTTTCGCCACCAACTGCTCAACACGCCTGCCGGGAAAAGCACCCTCGATTATTTACACCAACGCGGACTGAACGACGAAACCATCGAAACCTTTGGGCTGGGCTATGCGCCAAAATCGTGGGATGCGGCCAGCAACTATCTCAAGGAGAAAGGCTACTCGGAGGATGATTTGCTGGCGGCAGGGATGGCATCCGCACGCGATTCGGGGGGCATCTATGATCGTTTTCGAGAGCGCTTCACGCTTGCCATTCGGGATGAGCGCGGGCGTATATGCGGCTTTGGGGCGCGCACCCTGGACCCCGAAGGCCAGCCCAAATATCTCAACTCGCCGCAAACCGCCATTTTCGATAAGGGCAAAATTCTCTTCGGGCTGGATCAGGCCCGGCGGGCGATCCGCGAGCAAGACCAGGTGGTGATTGTGGAGGGCTATATGGGGGTGCTGGCCCCGCATCAGGCCGGGTATAAAAATGTGGTTGCCACCATGGGCACGGCGCTCACCGAAGATCACCTGCGGCTGCTGAAACGCTTTACCCGCCGGATTGTGCTGGCAATGGATTCGGACGCCGCCGGGATGAAGGCTACCCTGCGCGGGCTGGAAGTGGCCCGTCAGACCCTCGACCGAGAGGGAGAAATCCGCTTTGATGCGCGCGGGCTATTGCGTCAGGAAGGGCGGTTGAAAGCTGATATTCGCGTCAGCACGCTGCCGCCAGGCATGGATCCCGACGACGTGATCAACCGCGATCCTGGTGAGTGGCAGCGCATTATTGATGCCGCCAAACCGATTGTGGTGCATGTGATGGATACGCTGGCTGCCAGCCGCGATATGGACGACCCCAAGACAAAGAGCGAGATCGCTGCCCAGGTGCTACCCCTGATCGATGATGTGCCCAGCGCCATCGAACGCGATACCTACCGCCAACAGTTGGCGCGTCTGCTCAAAGTGGATGAGCGCACGCTGTTGACGCCACGCGGGGGACGCGGCCCCTCCCAGAGCCGCTACCAACCCCGCAGGAATCCGCAAGCCATGGCGGAGGCTCCGGTGGCAGTGACCACACCCCAGGCCGCCATCTATGCACGCGAGGTTCATATTCTGGGGATGCTGCTCCGCCGCCCTGATCTCATCTATCACATTGACCGTCATCTCCAGGAAAATGGGCTTAACCGCATCCAGCGGCAAGATTTCCAGCACAGCGATTTACAGGTACTCTTTCGCCTGACACGCGATGCGCTCAACCAGGATGAATCGGAACCGTTGAATTATGTGCTCAATCACCTGAGCGCCGATATGATGCCTCTGGCCGATGCAGTTTTAGAGACTACGCAAAACCTGGAATCGTTTGACAAAGATGTGTTGGAGGATATTTTGCGGGGGCTGGTACAATTACGCACGCGGGGGATCAGCCAGCAACTGGATCATTTACGGTTTTTGCAGGAAGCGGCGCAAGAGCAAGGGGATCTACGCGCTGCAGAATATCAAAAAGTGCAGGCACAATACGCTACCCTACTGGGGCGATTACACCGTGCCCAGAGTCAATTCATCAATCCTTCGCTAACCCACTAACCGAGGCTTCGCTATGACTCCTGCCGACGCTCATCTCAAACGGATTACTTACTCAAAGGATGAAGATCAATCTGATGAGACGCTGTTAACCAACGAAGATACGCTCGATGACCTGGAAATGGACGAGCGTGACGACGAAGAATTGCCGCTTTCTCCAGAAGAAATACTCGACGACGATGAAGATGACAGCGATGATGAGGATGATGATGAGATTGATGAAGCTCAACTAGCCAGCGCGGCGGCAGCCATGCGCGAAGTGATTCCCCGAATGGATAGCGACCCCATTCGGTTGTACTTCAATGATATTGGCGCGGTCGATTTGCTGCGTATTGATCAGGAATTTTGGCTGGCAACCCGCATGATGACCGTACGCCGTCTGGATGATATTGCCCGCCAACATCCGGTGGCCCGCCGAGGCGCCTCGCAAGAGCAAAGCATCTATCGGGCACTTTTTTCCGAGCTAAATACATCCTGGGAGCGGCTGGGCGAAGATATCGTTCGCTGGGAATTTGAATGTCCGAATTTAACCGCCATTCTGAATGAAACCCAAAAGCTGCGCAACACCTGGGATATTGATGAAGCATCGTATATGCGTAATTATCTTGATAACGGTATGTGGGGCAAGGATACGTTTTGGAATGAAATAGCGCGTTATGCTTTTAGTATTTTTATATCGCTATATGCCATGCCATTGGAGACCTCGCAAAGAATCTGTGCCTTCATTGAAGCGAATCATCAATTGCCATCCCGGCGCACTTTTTCACGCTATCTGCCAGACGAT
>CALCSH010000202.1 GCA_937893815.1 uncultured Anaerolineae bacterium
AGCAATCGTCACTACCGACCCCCATAGCTATAACACACTCAAAAACGAATATCCAACCAACGGCGATAACCGCTCCCCCGTGCTGCATTATAGCGAGTTGTTGGATCAATTGATTGCCTCCGGGCAACTACAATTCAGCAAAAAACTCGGCTATAAGGTTACATACCATGATCCTTGCTATTTAGGACGCTACAACGGAGTCTTTGATGCGCCACGACGCGTGATTAAAGCCACAGGTTGTGAGATTATTGAAATGCCGCGCAACCGCGAGAATGGCTTCTGCTGCGGAGCGGGCGGCGGTCGCATCTGGATGGCGGAGGGTGAATTGACGGAACGCCCCAGCGAAGCTCGCATTCGGGAGGCTATCCAGCTTGAGGGCGTGAGTAAATTCATTGTTGCTTGCCCTAAAGATGTCACCATGTATCAGGATGCGGTTAAAACTACAGGAAATGAAGATCACATTGTGGTCAGAGACTTAATCGAATTAGTGTATGAAGCAATGTAATATCGTAAGGTTGCCCGGTAGATGTATTGTGAAAGAATGCCACTATCCATTACATCTTCCGGGCCAAACGAACAAACCATGACACACACTGCTGAGCCAATCACGGTCGAAGTACACCCCACAGCCGGGTTTTCCAAAAAGCTGCGGAATATACCGGTACCTATCGGCACAAAGCTAATGATGAGCTATTTGCTGGTGATTGGTTTGATCAGCGTGATTTTTATGGTGGTTGGAATTTGGCTAATCCGAAGCCTGATCTTGTCCGAAGCACAGGAGAAAGTCCGCAACGATTTGAATTCTGCGCGTGAAATTTATCTCAGTGAACTCATGCATATCGACGACACAGTGCGCTCCACGGCTAACAGGTTCTTTCTGCGTGACGCGCTATTGAGTGGCGATATGGATTTTGCCTTCGATGAGATGACGCGCATCAAAGAGACAGAAAATCTAGATGTTCTGGCGATCACCGATAAATACGGCTATGTGCTCATCCGCACATGCAACCCTGATCTCAAAGGTGACAACCAGGGGCATGATGAAATCATTCACAGGGTTCTCTATAGTAAAGAACCCATCGCGGGGACGATTATCGTCAGCGGTGATGATTTGTTACGCGATACTCCGGCGCTCGCAGAACAGGCGCATATTCAACTCGTCGATACACCCCTCGCCCGGTATCGGGAAGAGACTGAAGTCACCGATGGAATGATGTTGAAAGCCGCCGCTCCGATTCTCGATTATAAGAACAACCTGATCGGAGTGGTGTATGGCGGTGTATTACTCAACCAAAACTACGCCATCGTGGATAAAGTCAAACAAACCGTTTACGAGGATCTAACCTACAAAGGCCAAGATATTGGCACAGCAACGATCTTCATGGACGATGTCAGGATTTCCACCAACGTAAAGAATAAGGATGGAGCCCGTGCGATCGGCACACGCGTATCCGAAGAGGTTTACGATCAGGTGATCACCCAGGGTGAACCGTGGATTGATCGGGCCTACGTGGTGAATAACTGGTATATCACGGCCTATGAGCCTTTGCGAGACGTATATGGGCGCATCATTGGCATTCTCTATGTCGGATTACTGGAGCAAAAATACCAGGATGTTCAAAGGCAAACCGGTCTCTTCTTTTTGGCAATCACCATCGCCGGAGCCGCGGCTTCCATGGTGGTGTCATATTTCGTCGCCCGGCGCATCCTGGGGCCCATCAAAAAATTAGTGACGGCCTCTCAGGAAGTAGCCCAGGGTAATCTGGATGCGGAAGTGCTCGTTTCTACAAATGATGAGCTGAGATATCTGGCTGATTCGTTCAATGCCATGGCGCGCTCGCTCAAGAAGCGCGACGAGCAGCTCAAAGATTTCGCCACCCAGCGCATCATGGAGTCTGAACGCCTGGCGCTGGTCGGCCAATTATCCGCCAATATTGCCCATGAATTAAACAACCCGCTG
Source organism: uncultured Anaerolineae bacterium (assembly GCA_937893815.1). GTDB lineage: Bacteria > Chloroflexota > Anaerolineae > Anaerolineales > UBA11858 > NIOZ-UU35. Next base: position 1,961 of record CALCSH010000202.1, read on the forward strand.
CAAGGCATTGTGACATTTTCCCATTTATTGCTGGAAGATTCAGTTTGCGATGATGCCACCACCCGATTTTCCCTTGAGAAAATTGTTGGGCAAGCCAATCGCTGTCGAGACATTATTCGCGGTCTCCTCGATTTTTCTCGCCAGCGAAAACCAGAAAAAGCGCTCTGCAATCTCAACGAAGTTCTACATGAATGCGTATCCCTGGTTGAGCACCAATCGCTATTTCACAATATCCATGTGGATAATTATTTTCAAGAAGATCTCCCCATGGCCATAATCGATCACGCCCAAATCGAGCGGGTCTTTATCAATATGATTATCAATGCCGCCGAAGCGATGGAAGGTAGCGGGCATCTGACCATCAGCACCCGCTACAACCCCGAGAATGAATTTGTCGAAGTCGCCCTCTCTGACACTGGCCCTGGCATCAATGAAGAAAATCTCAAGAAAATATTCGATCCATTCTTTACTACAAAAGACATCGGGCATGGAACGGGTTTAGGCCTGGCAATCAGTTATGGCATTGTCAAAGGCCACAAAGGCACAATTTCGGTTGACAGCGAGGAAGGCCGCGGCACCACGTTTGTTGTAGGGCTACCGATCAAGGCAAACGGAGATTATGGAGAGGTTTCAACTCATGGATGAGAAACCCAGGATCATCATTATCGACGACGAGGAAATCGTGCGCGATTCGTGCATTCATATTCTTGCTAAAGGCAGTTATGAGATCGCCACAGCAGAAAATGGCACGGAAGGATTGAAATTACTGGATAGTTTCCGACCTGATCTGGCACTGGTCGATCTAAAAATGCCCGGCCTTTCTGGCTATGAAGTGCTCGACAAAATCCACGAATTTGACCCAACGATAGTCACCGTCGTGATCACCGGTTTTGCGACAATCGATGCTGCGGTTGAGTCGATGAGAAAAGGCACTTTTGATTTTTTACCCAAACCCTTCAAACCCGATGAACTTCGCTTAATCGTGCGCAGAGGCCTGGATCGAAGAAAATTGATCATTGAGACAATTGCGCTGCGCAGAGAAAAAGAAATGCTGCGCGAGCATTTTGCGGCCATCGTCTCCCACGAAATTAAATCCCCGCTGGGGGCAGTACAGACCAATCTTTTCGTGCTCGCCGATGATCTAAAAGACAAGCTCACCCCTGAACAAGCAGCGAAACTCGAACGCCTGCAAACGCGTATCACCGACCTCGTAAAAATGATCAATACCTGGCTGCGGGCTATCTCGGTTGATATCAACAGCATCCGCGATCATTTCGCACCCGTTTCGATTTCCACAGTCATCACCAAATCGGTAGAAAGCGTTCAAAACCAAGCCATCCGCAAAGATATCGATCTAAACGTGAATGTACAGGAGCCACTTCAACAGGTACTTGGTGATGAAGGCACACTTGTCGAAGCTGTTGTGAATATTGCCGGGAACGCTGTTAAATATACACGCGTGGGTGGGTGGGTTTGCATTGAGGCTACAGAGCGAGGCGAGAGTATTCTCATTTCTGTAACCGACAACGGTGTTGGTATCGCCGATGAGGATATACCCAACTTATTTGAAGATTTTTATATTGGCAAATCCACAACTGATGGTGAAAGGAGGAGTGGTGTCGGGTTGGCGATCACCCGGCGAATTATCGAAGCCCACAATGGAAAAATCACTGTCGAAAGTAAACTGGGAGAAGGGAGTACGTTTGTTATCCACCTGCCAGTCATAAAGAATTCTGATTTTTAATAACTAGAGGTTTCAGAACTAAGGAGGTTCCTATGGCCCGGACGAGGTTATTAATCATAGACGATGATCCCGATTATGTGGATGGGATCAAGTCAATCCTCGAAAAAGCGGACTATCAAGTCGATGTGGCCTACAATCCAAAAGATGGCTTCGCTGCGCTTGATGCCCAGAAATACGATTTGCTCCTGCTTGATATCATGATGGGCAGAGGCGCAGAGGGCGTCATGGTAGCTCGCAAGCTGAACAAAGATCCCGTACTACGGAAGATGCCGGTATTGATTATCACCGGGATACGCGAACAGATGGCTTTTCTCTTTCCAGGCCAACCGGTGCACCCGCACATTCTTCCCACCGATGAAATTCTTGAAAAACCCGTCGATCCGAAGTTGCTTTTAGAGAAAGTTGAGTCTCTGCTCCAAGAAGCTGCAGAGAAAGAAGCACAAGGAGAATAGGACTAAGCTTATGGCAGCCAAACCCACATTCGGCCAAGAAATTTCCAACCTCCTGTATGCTTCGCATGGCAACCCGCTGACCAATTGCATCCACTGTGGAACCTGCTCTGGCACCTGTCCAGTTGTCGATTTCATGGATCAAACCCCTCGGCGGCTCATTGGAATGATCAATGCAGATCTCAAAGAAGATGTGCTGGCCTGCAACACCTATTGGTTCTGTGCTTCTTGCTATCACTGTACAGTAAGATGCCCAGCCCAAATTGATATTGCCGATGTCATGTACGCGGTCAAGCGCTATTCCATCTGGCACAAGACCTACAGTGAAGATTTAGTCGGCCCTACATTCTCAGAAACCTTTGTCAAAACCATCATCAGGAGCGGCCGCTCGTATGAGCCAGTGCTGGCCCCCACCTATATGTTCAGCATGGGGATCAAAGAGGTACTGCAAGAAGCTCATATGGCCACCCAGATGATGCTCAAAGGCAGGATGCCTGTTCTTCCGACGAAAATCAAAAGGTTGGAGAACTTCAAGAAAATGGTGCGCAGAATCATCCCGATGGGAGGCGCGAAATGAAGAAGTTTGCCTACTTCCCAGGTTGTTCCCTCGAAAAACTAGCTCAGAGCTACAACAACTCTTCTGTAGAAACAACACGATTGCTTGGCGTCGAACTTCAGGAACTGGAAGACTGGAATTGCTGTGGCGCCACCACTTATTTCCATGTTGATCAGTTGCTGGCATACACACTGGTAGCTCGCAATCTGGCGATGGCCGAAAAAGAAGGCCTCGATCTGGTTGCGCCGTGCAGCGCCTGCTACAAAAACGCCTACTTTACCAACAAATACATCAAGGAAGACCCCGATCTCGCTGAACATATCAACTATGCACTAGAAGAAGATGATCTGCAATTTAATGGCACGATCAACGTGCACCATGTCATCGAAATCTTCGTCAACGAAATCGGAGTCGAAAAGATCAAATCTAAAATTACCAATCCGCTTGAGGGCCTGCGTGTGGCTCCTTACTACGGATGCCAGATTGTCCGCCCGAAGCATAATGGCACAGATGCAGAAAATCCTCACTTCTTCGAGGAACTGGTATCCGCAATGGGCGCAGATACGGTTGACTATCCTGAAAGATTGCGCTGCTGTGGCGCCTCGCTGATCATGACCAGTCGCCATGCGGCTCTGAATATGGTGCGAACGTTGTTGCAGAGCGCCGTCGATTGCGAAACCAATGTGATTGCCACCGCATGCCCACTGTGCCAGGTCAATCTGGAGTGCTACCAACCGCAAGTCAACGAAGAATTCGGTACCAATTTCAATATGCCGGTGCTCTACTTCACGCAACTTTTGGGGTTAGCCATGGGGCTGCCACCCAAAAAAGTTGGCATCGGAAGCGAATTAGTCTCAGCTGCCCCTATATTTGACAAATATCTCAAGAGAACGGTACGTTAAACGGTTCTTATCGAGAAAGGTCTTGAAAATAAACACCATGAAGACGAATAGGAGAAAGACCTATGAGTGAAGAACAGAAACACCCCGAACAAAATGAACGGGTTGGAGTCTATATCTGCCACTGTGGCACCAATATTGCCAACGTTGTAGATGTGGAGGATGTCGCCGAATGGGCCGGAAAACAACCCAATGTGGAAATTGCCCGCGAGTATAAATTTATGTGCTCAAGCCTGGGGCAGGACTTAATCGAAGAGGATATCAGAGAAAAAGGGCTGACTCGTGTCGTGGTTTCTTCCTGCTCTCCCCATATGCACGAAAAAACCTTCCGAACCGCCTGTGAGCGGGGCGGATTGAACCCCTTCCTGTTTGAGATGGCCAATATACGCGAACACGACTCATGGATAACGAACGACAAAGTCGCCGCGACGCAAAAGGCCAAAGCGCTGACCAACGCTGCTATCGAGCGCGTTGTTCACCACCAACCCCTGGAGCAATTGCCCGTAGAAATCAACCCCAACACGCTGGTGGTTGGCGGCGGTATCGCCGGGATTACGGCAGCGCTGGAACTCGCCAACGGCGGCCATCATGTTTACCTGGTCGAGAGAGAACCTTCAATCGGCGGACACATGGCCCAGCTCGATAAAACCTTCCCCACCTTGGATTGTTCCGCCTGCATTCTGACTCCAAAAATGGTCGATGCCGGACAACATCCCAATATCACCCTACTCACTTGGAGCGAGGTCGAAAAGGTGGATGGGTATATCGGCAACTTCACAGTTTCGGTGCGCAAGAAAGCGCGCTACATCAATGAAGATCACTGCACAGGCTGCGGAATCTGCATCGAGAAATGCCCCTTCAAAGTTATCGATGATGTTTTCGAAGTCGGTATGGGAGAACGCAAAGTAGTGTACCGCCCATTCCCACAGGCTGTGCCAAAATTCCCCGTGATCGACAAAGAAAACTGTGTTTACTTCCAGCGAGGTAAATGCAAGGCCTGCCAAATTTTCTGCCCCACAGAACCCAACTCGATCGATTTTGAGCAAGAGGATGAAATTCTCTCCATCTCTGTAGGGAATATCATCCTGGCGACTGGCTTCCAGCTATTTGATACGGCAAAAATTCCACAATATGGCTACGGGCGTCTGCCGAATGTATTCACCAGCCTGGAGTTTGAGCGCATGGTCAATGCGAGCGGGCCAACCGATGGCAAAATCGTGCTGCGCGACAAACAAACCGAACCGAAAACCGTGGCAATCATCCACTGTGTTGGCTCGCGCGATGAGAACTATCACAAGTACTGCTCCAAAATTTGCTGCATGTACTCCCTGAAGTTTGCACACCTGGTTCACGAGCGCATCCCTGATGCGGATGTCTATAACTGCTATATCGATATGCGTACCCCTGGCAAAGGATACGAAGAGTTCTATCACCGCCTGTTGGAGGAGGGAACCCACTTCATCCGCGGAAAGGTCGCCGAAGTAACCAATGCGGCCCGCATTCCCGAGGAGAAAGGCAAACTCATCGTTCAGGTGGAAGATACACTCATCGGCCGCCAGCGGCGCATCCCCGTGGATATGGTGCTACTAAGCCCAGCGATGGAGGCTCAACCCGACTCGAAGGAGATTTCTCAACTCTTCAAGATGGGCTGCGACTTCGATGGCTTCTTTACCGAGCGCCATCCCAAGCTGGACCCTGTAGCCACAATGACGGAGGGTATCTTTATCGCTGGCGCCTGTCAGGGACCTAAAGATGTTCCCGACAGCGTGGCGCAAGGCGCAGCAGCATCCGCTCGCGTGGCAGGGTTAATCAACATCGGCACCGTAATGATGGAGCCAGTACGCGCATCAATCAACCAGGATGATTGCTCAGGATGCCGCATCTGCAATAATATGTGCCCCTACAACGCCATCATCTTCCACGAAGACCGCCATGTCTCCGAGGTGATTACTGCGTTGTGCCAGGGCTGCGGAACCTGTGTTGCCGCTTGTCCCAGTGGAATCATCAGCGGCGCGCACTTTACCAACATTCAACTGCTATCCCAAATCGAGGGTATTCTGTGGGATGTGAGACCGGCAAAGGAGAAGGTGCCAGCGTGAACAGTAATCCGGTTCCAGTGACCAAGTAAATGCTAACTACTAAACACTGGATGCCGAATACTGAAAACTGGAGAGATAACTATGAGTGAACAATTTGAACCTGTAATCGTTGGATTTCTATGTAACTGGTGCTCCTATCGCGCAGCCGATCTGGCGGGTACAGCCCGTATCCATTATGCCCCCAATATGCGGCCTATCCGCGTGATGTGCAGCGGACGTATTGACCCGCAGTTTGTGCTCAAAGCCCTACGCGAAGGAGCCGATGGCGTAATGATCGCCGGTTGCCATCCGGGGGAATGCCACTACGTCTCAGGTAATATCAAAGCTTTGCGCCGTTTCATCTTGCTCAAAGCCATGCTACGCCAATTTGGCGTTGAAGAAGCGCGCGTACAACTGGTGTGGGCGTCTGCTTCGGAGGGCATCATCTTGGCTGCGAAAGTCAACAAGATGACCGAAGAAATTCGAGCCTTGGGTCCGCTGAATTGGCAAGAAACAGTGCTGGGTGGCAATAATGGCTACAAAGTCGCTCAAGCTGCGCTAGTGCCCGAGGAGGTATAACATGACAGAAAACGGAAAACCAAAACTAGCCATGTACTGGGCTGCTTCCTGTGGAGGCTGTGAAATCTCGGTTCTGAATATCCATGAACATATTCTGACCGTAGACGAAATCTTTGATATTGCTTTCTTTCCCTGCATTGCTGATTTCAAAGTGCATCACGTCGAGAGCTACCCTGATGGCTATATAGATGTCTGCCTATGGAATGGAGCCATTCGCAACTCCGAAGGTGAGCATATGGCCCATCTGCTACGCCAGAAATCAAAAGTTATGGTGGCCTATGGCTCCTGCGCCTATGAGGGCTGCATCCCGGCACTTTCGAATCTCACGTCGAAGGAGGCCACCTTCAACACAGTCTATATCGACAACCCAACGATTGATAACCCCGAGGGCATCATCCCGTTAACATCGGTGAATGTTCCCGAGGGAGAATTGACCCTGCCCGAGTTTTATCACACGGTTAAATCCCTCGATCAGGTCATCGATGTAGATTATTATTTGCCCGGCTGCCCCCCGGAACCGCCCCAAATTTGGGCCGTTCTTCAGGTAATCGTTGCGGGTTTGCTCGAAGGCGCACCACTGCCCCCGAAAGGTTCGGTTGTTGGAGTGACCAATGTCGCCGTTTGCGAAGAATGCAAACTCAAAAAAGGCGAAAAAGAAATATCCCGATTTTATCGCCCGTATGAGATCGTCCCCGAACCCGATGTCTGCCTGCTCGAACAAGGCATTGTCTGCATGGGGCCAGCTACCAATGGCGGTTGCGGCGCACTGTGCCCCCAGGTTGGAATCGGCTGCCGCGGTTGCTACGGCCCACTGCCCGGGGTAGAAGATCAGGGCGCCAAAATGCTCTCAGCCATCGCCTCGGTGATTGGTGCAGGCGAAGTGGGTATGGAGGAACGCGAATTGGAGCAGAGAATCCAAGCCGTCGTGGATACCATCCCCGACCCCGCCGGGACTTTCTACCGCTTTAGCATGGCACACTCGCTACTCCGCCGAGCAAAGGTGAACGGTAGCAACGGAAAAGGAGAAGCTAAATGAAGCGCATTACCATCGATCCCATCACCCGCCTAGAAGGCCACGGAAAAATCGAAATCTTCCTCGATGATGAGGGCAATGTCGATAACGCCTATCTCCAGATTCCAGAATTGCGTGGTTTCGAACAATTCTCTGTGGGTCGCCCAGCGGAAGAAATGCCTCGCATCACCAACCGCATCTGCGGCGTTTGCCCTGAGGCCCATCATATGGCTGGCACCAAAGCCCTGGATGCGCTCTTCCAGGTGGAGCCGCCCTCGGTCGTCAAAAAGATCCGCGAGTTGTTCTACTCGGCATTCTATTGCACCGACCACACCGTCCACTTCTACGCACTTGGCGCACCCGATTTTATAATTGGACCGGAAGGGCCACCTGCCGAGCGCAATATCCTCGGCGTGATTCATAAAGTTGGTGTGGATATTGGCAAGCAAGTCATTGCTTGTCGCAAGCGCAACCACGAAGTCATCCAATGGCTGGGCGGGCGCGGAATCCACCCCGTGGCTGGCTTGCCCGGTGGCTGGAGTGTGGCCGTCACCGAGGAGATGCGTAAAGAAATCGAGGTATTTGCTCGCCAAAACATCGATTTCGCTCTGTTCAGC
>CALCSH010000203.1 GCA_937893815.1 uncultured Anaerolineae bacterium
ATTCAATGATCAGTTCTTCATAATCAAGCTTTTCTCGAAGAAGGAGAAAACAGCTATGGCAAAAGAAACCACTGCAGCACCAGCGATGCAAAATTCGCTGATGACTCGCATCAAAGATAATCTTCCCGTTGTGTTGGTTAGCGTTTTTTCGCTCTTCTTGGTGATTATTGTTGGCATCAAAGGCGGGCCTGCACAACTTCTAAACACAGTCATCGCAGGCGGTATGTGGGCCTTGTTGGCTGTCGGGTTGGCGCTGGTATTCGGTGTGATGAATATTCCCCACTTCGCACACGGCGAATCATTCATGGTCGGTGCCTATGTTGCCTATTTTGTGTTCACCCCATTACTCAAAGCACTGGGCGAAACCCCCAATCCTGTTCTACGCGCTATCATCCCTTTCATTGGCATTCTTGCCGCGGGTCTCGTGGGCGCCGTTTTAGGGGTGATCATCGAAAGGCTAATCTTCGCACCTCTACGCCGCCGTACGCGCTCCGGCTGGGTGATGAACGCTTTCTTGCTCACCGTTGGGATTTCATTTGTCATGACCAATGGCGCAACCCTCACCATTGGTCCAAATTTCAGGGGTATCCCAAAATATTGGGATGTCGATACACTTAACTTTTTTGGCGCAAATATCTCTGTCGATCGATTAGTGGCCTTCTTTATTGCCATGATCACCATCGGAGCTCTGTGGTTCTTCTTGCGCCGTACACGCACTGGGCGAGCGATCCGCGCCGTTTCGCAAGATGAAACCGGCGCTCAAATTGTCGGCATCAATCTTAACTTTATCCAAACGCTGACCTTCTCACTCTCCACAGCGACAGCCGCCATTGCGGGTGCCGCACTACTCTTCATGTTCCAGGCCTACCCCACCGTGGGGTTGAAACCGCTATATTTTGCCTGGTATGTGGTCATGTTAGTGGGCCTCGGTAATATCGCTGGAGCCATTGTGGGTGGTTTTATGGTGGCCTTGCTGCAAACCGCGACTCAGCTATTTTTTACGATCACCTGGGAGACCGTTATTCCCACTGTTGTGATGATTATCGTATTGCTGATCGCTCCTTCCGGTCTCTTCGGCAGCGAAGTTAAAGGCATTCAAGAACAATAAAGAGGAGCACCCTATATGAACGCAACGACCCAAACCAACACCTGGCAACGCTTTGTAACGCTTCTCGCCAAAATCGGATTTAATCCTTTGGGGCTGGTCCTGATCATTGTGATTGCCCTGCTCCCATACATATCCCCATTTGACCAGGAACATATTCTGCGCTGGATGATTATGGGCGCATTTCTGGCGGCGCAATCGGTTGCCTTTGATTTCACAGCCGGATTTATCAATGTGGTCAATTTTGGTTTCGCTGCCCTGGTAGGCCTGGGGGCGTACACGACTGGCATGCTAACGAATACCCGGCCCTCCATCATTATGCAATTCGGCGTATCCCCATGGATTGGTATCTGGGTGGGAGCCGTCATCGCTGGCCTGGTGGGGCTGCTGCTGGGGATGCTGACACTACGCCTGAGGGGCATCTTCGCCGCGGTGATGGCCTGGTTTGTCGGCATCGCTTTGATGGGCATTGTCAACAATATGACCGAGTGGACACGCGGCCCGATGGGCATGGCACCCGTCAGCCTGCTGGATCGCGGTGCCGGAAACCGGCCTTATTTCTACATCATTCTGGGGATGATGCTAATCGTCTATATCACCCTGAAATTGATTACAAACTCCAACTACGGGCTGGCCTTCCGCGCCATTGGTCAGAATATCGATGCGGCGCGGGCATCAGGCATTAACCCAACCAAATATCGCGTCTTCAATTTCGCTGTATCCGCATTTTTCGCCGGTTGGCTGGGCGGATTTTATGCCCACTATTTTGGCTCCCTGACTCCGATGACGTTGATGCACACCTCCAAAACGGTGGAAGTTCTGGCGATTGCCTACATCGGCGGTCGCGGCAGCTTGTGGGGCGGCATCGCTGTAGCTTTTCCCTTCGTATTCTTTATCGAATTTATCCGCTCGAATTTCACAGATTTACCCGGCCTGCACATGGTAGTCTATGGCGTGTTGATGATTCTGGTTATGATTTACTACCCCGGCGGCCTGGCAGGACT
>CALCSH010000204.1 GCA_937893815.1 uncultured Anaerolineae bacterium
GCGTGCTTTATAACACACAAACCAGGCGACGCGTTAAAGCGGTAGTGCCGGTGCATATTCTAGGGCATCCTGTGGATATGGATCCTATTCTTGATATAGCACGTAAATACAATCTGGTCGTTATCGAAGATGCCACTGAGAGCCTGGGGGCCAGCTACAAAGGGCGCAGGGTGGGCACGTTGGGCGATATGGCCTGCTTCAGCTTCAACGGCAACAAGATTATCACCACTGGTGGCGGGGGCATGTTTGTGACCAATCGGGATGATTGGGCTGCCAAAGCGCGTTATCTGACAACCCAGGCAAAGGACGACCCACTGGAATATATTCATCATCAAGTCGGTTACAACTATCGCCTGACAAATATCCAGGCCGCGATGGGCGTTGCCCAGTTGGAATTGTTGGATGAATACATTGCCACTAAGTTGCGCATAGCCAAAATGTATACACAGGTATTAGCAGAGATTCCCGGCATCCGCATGATGCAGCAAGCCGAATGGGCCTTTAGTACCTTTTGGCTGGATACAATCCTGATAAATGCTGCCGCTTTTGGCATGGATAGCCGCCAACTAATGCACAAACTGGCTCAGGCAAATATTCAGTCGCGCCCACTCTGGCAGCCCTTGCACCGCAGCCCGGCTTATATCGATTCAGCCTATTCCATGTTCTGTCCTGTTGCCGATGAATTGAATCGCGACGCCCTCAGCTTGCCCAGTTCTGTAGGCCTGAGCGTGGCCGATCAGCAGCGCGTGGTCAATTTAATCCAATCTCAAATCCCCTGATGAACACTGCCGGAAATATCCTTTTTCTTCCGCATAGCCCGGCAGCGTTTTCCGAGATGCTTGAAGTTGCCTTGCCGTTGCAACAGAAAACCCGCTTTACGCCGGTATTTGTATTGGATGGCCCTGGCTATGAGGCCGCACTTCAAGTTTGTCAGGAGCAGGGCATACCCTATAGACTTGTGGGAAACCAATTTTCAAAAAATCCCCAACAGTCTACAGAAAAAAATCGCACAAGTTCACACCGACCTGTTGTAAACTTTCTTCTTAAGCTCAAAAAATCCTTTTTCCCTCAGTTTGCTCTGGCATTTTTGCAATATGCACGCCTGCGGCAGCGCGCACAGCACCTGCTAGCAGAAATCAACCCTCGTGCTATTCTTCTCATCGGGGATCGTCATATTGGCCTGGAAACCGCGCTGGTGATGCTTGCCAACCGGATGGTTATCCCCTCGCTGATTGTGCCCTATGCGCTATCTGATAAAGAGGGCGGCGCACTGTACCGGCGTGCCGCATCGGATTGGCGGCACATATACGGCATGGAGAGTTGGCTCAACCGCATCGTGGCGCGGCTACGCCCGGGGTGGAGCTACACGCATAATGGCGAAACCCTGCTCTGGCAGCCTCCCGCGGCGATGTTGTCGGCTGCGTTTTGGGGCATCATGCCAGTTAATCCCTGGGCCTTGGGCGGTGGTGCATCCTGGGTGATGATTGTAGAGAGTCAGCATACGAAAGTTAATATGGCCAATCAGGGAGTGCCTGCCGAAAAGATTATCGTTGCAGGCAAGCCGCGTTACGATCAGGCGGCATATTTCTGGCAGCAGCGCGCCGAGACGCGCCGCCAGGTCTGTGATGCATTACGAATAGACCCCGCCAAAAAATTGCTGGCCTGCGCCGTGCCGCAGCTTGGCGAACATGATCTTCTGCCTTGGGATCAGCATTGGGCAGAAACAGAATTCTTGTTTCGTATCTTTTCGTCTGTGTTGCCTCATGCAAATGTAGTATTGAGCTTGCACCCTAAGAGTGATCTGGCTCAATACGCCCCGCGCGCCGCGCAATATGGTCTGGTGATCGCTCCCCAGCGATACGATCAATTGATCCCAATAAGCGATCTTTTTGTAGCCTCGTATTCATCTACGGTAACATTGGCGATAGCGGCCCATATTCCGGTTGTCATAGTGGATTTTTTCAACTTCGATTATGATTTTTTCGATGATGTCAAAGGCATCATCGTTTTGCGGCAGCGCGAAGAACTTTTATCGACACTCCAGCGCATTTTGGCCGATGAAGACTATCACCAGCAGCTTGTTGAAGGTCAGGCGCAAGCGGCGTGTTATTGGGCGCGTTTTGACGGCAAAGCCACCGAGCGCATCTTGGATTTGATGGCTGAGTTGATCGAGCGCGCCGAAGAAATTCGCAAATTACCGAAGCGAGCGCAGCGCAGTGTATTACCCCCCTGGTCTCAATAAAAAAAAATGGCCTGCGCCGCAGGTCATTTTTCTTACTTCATTGTCAACGCCTCAATAGCGGCTTGCAGCACTGCATCCAGATCGCTCAATGCACTCTCCTCAGTCATGGATACTACAACATCTGGCACAACGCCCACACCCTCGATTAACAACTTGCCCTCAGGGGTCTCGGAGCGCCCGGTGGGGAATTGCATCGACAAATCAGCAGGGAGATCATATTGCCCGCGCCCGACTTCGCCGTAAGCCCCCGCGCTGGGGAAGTGCCCCACGATGATGGTATTGTCGCGATAGGTCATTGAATTCGCAAAGCCCTCACAGGCGCTGACGCAGTATGGACTGACCAGCACGGCCACCGGTCCGTCGTAATACAGTGGCCCCGGCTGAATGCGCCCGGTGTACTCTTTATATTCAAATTCACTCAGGATTTCGTTATAGTACGAAGAACGCGAGATTTCGATTTCCTGATCGTAAAAATAGCCCGCAAAAGCGCCAGCCAGCCCGGAACTCCCGCCGCCATTGACGCGCATATCTAAAATGACGCCGGGAACTTCGAGTTCGATCATCGCGCCGATATAGTGTTCCCATAGTTGGGCCGTCAGGTTATAGTCATCAGAGAAGGAGTTGATGCGGATATAGCCCAACCCGGAGGGTTGCAGCACTTCACCGACAATTGGCGGACTGACTGCGTCCACGGCCAGAGAGGGAATCCAGGCGAAAAGTGAGTCGTATTCCACATCAGCCTTGAGAGTCAGTTCGCGCGGGCTGCCACCGGGGGGTTTCACGCTCAGCGTGACTTCGCTCTTGGGTGGGACGCGTGTCAGGAAGACAAGCTGCTCCAGACGTTTGTGATGTTCGGTGGAGTATGGCCCGAAGAATGGCTCGATGGCGTTAATGGCCTCCCCTATGGGCGTCGAATTCCATTTGAGAATTTCAGTCCCCGCCTCTAGCCCCGCCCGCTCTGCCGGGGACTTCGGGAACACATCTACCACCAGGACGCGGCCATCACTCAATTCGGTCAGAATCATGCCAAAGCTGCCGCCAAAATCATCATAGAATATTTGTGAGACCAGATCGTTGAAACCGATGCCGATATGCGCATCGGGAATCGCCAGGGTGAAGGCTTTCAGCGCCCGGAAGAATGCTTCGTCGTTACGCGCCGCAGCGATTTGGGGGGCAAACTCGTCGTAAAGCGCCTGCCAGTCGAGATTTTTGTCGGGCGTGAAAGGGTATTCGCGGGCGACTTTTTCATAGAGCGCATCGAAGGCTTCAGTATAACTCAACGCCGAATAATCGTTGACGCTCATATCGCCCTCGACCAGGGTGATGTCAGGCTGGGCCTGCTTATACACCTGGAAAGGCTGCTGATTGAGATCAACGATATTGTAGCCCGCTGGGATGGGCGCACTGGGGTCGTCGTCGGTGAAGAGTTTGCCGTCCGCCCCGAAGCCGGTAGGGAAGCCCTGTTCATCGTCTGGCGACCAGACAATTAGCGTGCCGCCGCTGATCTCGTAGTCGCGGTCAGAGTCGGTGATGGTGCTGGCATAGGCCGTAGACCAGCCTGTGCCGTCGCGCTCTTCCAGAAAGGGCCCGCCCCAGGTATTTGACCAGTAGGCCACGGCGAAAACTTGCACGCCTGGGTCGTTCTCGCCATCATTGTCCACGTCACTGGGGGTGCCTTGCGGAATGGCTGGCAGCGCCAACTCGTAGAGCAGCCGGTCATCGCCGACCAACTCCACCGGCCCGATGGCCTGCCCCTGCAAGGGGAACTCGAATTCCAGATTACGGGCGATGAATCCGCCCTGATCTTCGAGCATTACAAAGGCTTCGGCGACGGTATCGATGAAAAAGGGTGATGTGAATGGAATCTCGCCATGAATATATACCGGCTCATCGGGGTGTTCAGCGCCGGGCCGCACCGGGATGGGCGGCAGGGCAGTGGGCGTGGGCATGGGCGAGGCAATCGGTGTGGCGGTAACGTTGATGCCGGTGACAGCGCTGCATGCCAGCGTAGCCAGCCCCAGGGCCAGGAGAATACCAATAATTGTGGTTTTGTTGTGGATCATATCTGTCCTTGTGCTGGTGTATACTTAAACTATTCACCACAAGGACACAAAGGCACAAAGAAGAGTATTTGTTGTATTTCGGCTCTTTGAGACTTTGCGTGGAGGTACCCAGATTTGGGGGTGTGGCGGGTGTTTCACACCCGCCACACCCCCAAATCTGGGCTTTACCTTGCGAAATCTCAGAGACCCTGTCTTTCTTAGTGACTTTGTGCCGCTTGTGCCAGGGCTGTTCAGTTCTATGGTCGGGGACAAGCTATTGAACCGCAGAGAACGCGGAGTACGCAGAGAAATTACGAAAACTCTGCGCTCTCCGCGCACTCTGCGGTAAAATCATCGGCTTCTACTGAGAACTGAACAGCCTTGCCTGTGCCATTTAGGGTACTGTGGTAAAAAACAGGAAGCGCCATAATCGTCAAAGTATGCCACATTCCCAACTTTGGAGCAAGCGATGGAACTATTCGAGCAAATTCAATTTCAGAAACAACTCAGTTGGGACGTGCTGGGAGTTGTGCGCGCCGCCCTGCAGGATTTATATTTCCCGGATGTTCCCACCGGGGATATCCAATGCAGCGATATGAGTTCCTTTGCCCGCGGCACGAATACCGATCTGTCGCCGGATATGGATTTGATTTTCTTCAACGCTCCCCGCGATGAGAGCCGGGGATATAAAGACTGGACGGCGATCGGAACCCTGGAGTTGGTCGGTAAAAAAGAGGGTATTACGACCCTGGACGCGTTACGCGGCTACGATGAGCGTCTAGCCGAGGCAGCGTTGCAAGTATGTGCGTCTCTGGAAGGCTATTTCGAGCGTCCTCATGGAGCGGCACAGTTCAACTTTGTGCGCACTTGGCCCGGATATCCCGGCGTGGTTTTCAATCTCTCGTTGCCGCATCCGCAGTATGGCGAACTGGCCTTCGATGTAGACATTGACTATTCGGCCAGTCACTACGGTGTGGAGCACGCTCGCCGCTTTGAGAACTACTTTCAGCGTGTGGTGGATGATATTACTGCGCCGCGGGCGGTGCAGTTTGTGGAGGATATTAAACGACTGAAACTTGAGGCCAAGAATCTGGCCCGCGGTGTCGATGGCTGGATTGACCGCGCCAAAAAATTGCCCGGCTTTGTGATTGAAGGGTTGTTCGCTCAGCGATTCCCACCCTATACCTACGCCGAATTGATGGCACAAGTTGCCGCCCATCAGTGGGATGCTGGCCGTGATCCAACTGAGCATTGGGTCGGCGATCAGCGCGACCAGATTATTGACGCCGGTTTCTCGTTTGCTGCCCTGCTGGAAAATATAGCCTGCGACAACGATGCCCTGACCAAAGGCGCCTGGGAGATTCTTTTGCACTGCGCGCTTGCAGCCAATCAGTAATCAAACCACAGAGAAACGGAGAACACTGAGATAAGGCTTTTGGCGATTTTCTCTGTGGCCTTTGTGTCTCTGTGGTTTGTATTTAAAAATAGACGTTTGCCAAATCTTCGCTGGAGATTTGATTGGCAAATGGAGCCGGGTCGGTGAAATAGGGTGGTATGGTGAGGCCTCCGTCGCGGCGATTTTCTTTCACAATCGCTTCGATGACATTCAAATAGCCCTCGGCGGTGCGTTCCCAGGTGTATTTGCTGACCACACGCTCGATTCCCGCCTGATGCAGTTTCTGCCAGCTTTCTGGCGATTCGACCGCTCGCAGCAGGCCGCGGGCAATATTCGCCGGGTCGCTGGGGTCTACCAGCACGCCGAATTCGCGCCCATCTTCGAGCATGCTCTCGGAGGGGCCGCCGTTC
Organism: uncultured Anaerolineae bacterium; assembly: GCA_937893815.1. Classification (GTDB taxonomy): domain Bacteria; phylum Chloroflexota; class Anaerolineae; order Anaerolineales; family UBA11858; genus NIOZ-UU35. The sequence goes on from CALCSH010000204.1 coordinate 6,091, forward strand.
TGCGTCACCACGGCGGGCAGGCCGCAGCTCATTGCTTCGAGGGGGGCCAGCCCAAAGGGTTCGTACAGCGCTGTCAGAGCGAAGACCGAACGCCGTCCGGCCAGCACGCGATAGGCGGCGGCCAACTCGGCCTGGCTGTTGAGCGGAAAGGAGGTCACTTTGCCCCATAAGGCGTGTTGCTTGATGATAGCGACAATCTCATCCATCAGGGTGCGTTCCTCTTTGCTCAGGGACGCGTAGCGCCGCAGGGGGTCATCCAGGCCGCGCATGGCGATGGCGAGATTGGCTTTGGTTTGCAATTCTTGACTTTCAGCGAAGGCGCGCACCAGCCCGATATGATTCTTCTTGGCATCCAAACGGCTGGAAGCCAGCGCGATGGGCAAATCGTGGCGCGCTGGTTCGATGTCACGCTTGAGCACCACGTTTATGCGCGCGGCGACGATTTTATCCGTTTCATTGGCATCGGGTGAGAAGACCACGCGGTTGACTCCCGGTGGGGTGACGGCGAAGCGGGTTTCATCGGCGGGATCAATCGCTCCGTGGTAGGCCGGGTGCCCGTACTGTTCCAGGCGTTCTTGCTGCGTGGATGTAATCACCCGGCTGGCGTAGTTCATGCTGACGCGCTCAGCGAAGATGCGCCGGGCGAAATGGTAACGTCGATCGAGGGTTTCGAGATTGTCCGGCGCGGCATGCAGTTTATCCATTTTTTGTGCGCCGAGCGAATGCCCGGTGAAAGTGTAGGGGATGCCGGTTTGTTGGGCGAAGAGCGCTCCCGCCAGGCCGCCGTCACCGTAGTGGGTGGTCACGGCATTGGGCATGGACCCCTCTTGTTGGTAAAACGCTATGATATTGGGTACCCACTGCGAGCCGAGCAGTGGCCACAACTCTTCTTTGGGCAGGAAAAACTCGGGGCCGCAGGCAATCCGCACAATGCGCACCCCATCCACGCCGGGATAGCTATCCAGCGTTTCAGCGAATTCCGGCCATTGGGGATCCACGATCTTGCGAGTGATGATGTCCACCTGATGACCAAGCGCGGCCATGGCGATGGCAATTTCCTTGACGTAGACAAGCTGCCCGCCAAAATCGGGATGCTCCGTCCAGTAGCTGTCGTTGGGGTCAAAATTCCCCTGAGGGTTAAGAAAAGCGATGTGCATAGTTTCTACCTTTATCCACGCAGGGCACGCAGAAACACGAAGGTTATGAAATATTGATCAATAGTCTTTTTATGTGGCTCTTCGTGTTCTTTGTTGAAAAATTTTTGTCTACTTTGACATTGTCAAGCTACTCAAGCCTCGATGACCTGATAATCCTGATCGACAATCAGATTTGCTAGCGGTCGCAGGGAGCGCACCACCTGATGTTCTTGCTCCAGCACAGCCATACGCCACTCATCGACATTTTCTTTGCCGCGCACCAGTTGGGCTTTCTTGGTTTCGTGGTAGGTCAGATCAATAAAGACGCGCAAATCGGCATCGGCCTGGACGGCGTATAGCCCCTCGATGACCATATAGCGCAACCCCTTGAAACTGGTGGTTAAAAAATCATCCTGATCCGTGAGCAGGTCTACGCAGGGCATTACGACAACCGGGGCATCTTCGCGGAACTTACGTAAATTATGGTTAATGACATCCCAATCGTATTCTGTATAACCGATATGTTCTACACCGTGAGCCTTGCGCCAGGGATTGCGTTCTTGCGGTGATGTTTTGTAATAACTATCAATGTGCATGATCTTGGCAGGCGTTCGTTGCTTTTTTAGCAGGTATGCAACCTCATGCCCAAGTTCGGATTTCCCCGAGCCGGATTCGCCGCCGATGGCAATGACAATTTTATTGCCTGTCATGGTGTTGATGCGTGCCACGATTTGTTGTGCGGCTTGTTTGTGTTTCTCTGTGATAAGCAAGATGTCGTGAAGCATAGTAGTGACCTTTATTTAGCTCCTATTTTCTAAAATCCAGGCAAATAGATTTTCAACGTCGGATACTCCTGAAGCCAGTAAATCGGCTTCTTTGGCGAGTCCCGCTGGGCTGTTCTCGGACATTACGCCCACGCCAATGGTGTAGCAGGTTTTTTCCATTCGCAATTGCTGTGCCATTCTCAGTGCGGTGAGGTCTGTGGTGTCATCGCCAATATAGATTGCGCTGTCGAGCGAAAACTCATTCACCAATTCTTCAAATGCGCTGCCCTTATTAGCTTTTACGGGAGGGCATAATTCAAAAATCATGCGTCCTTCAAAATATTCCAGGTTGTGTTGGGCGGCAATTTCCTGGACAATCGGCAATAACTGGTCGCGAGTTTGTTGCGTATCTTCGGTTTGGCGGTAGTGGAGTGTGACGGTTGCGCCTTTATCTTCGACTTGAATGCCATCCAGGATGATTTGTTGAAGTTCTTCCGCAGAGGCTTTGAGCATTGGGCGAAACCTATCGATATTAAAACTATGCCGAACTTGGCCGTCTACACAGCGCTCTAGACCATGATTGCCAATATAAACGATTCCGGGCAAATCCAGACGTGTAGTTACACTACGCACAGAGCGACCAGAGACAACGGATACGAGTGTTAGTTTTTTACGCAATAGCTGCAATAGTTCAAAATTTCGAGACGTCACAACGGCGTCTTCTGGATTGGCAACAATATGGCTAATTGTGCCATCCATGTCGGTGATCAGCCCCATGCGATTTGGTGT
>CALCSH010000205.1 GCA_937893815.1 uncultured Anaerolineae bacterium
CACCCCCATATATTCCGGCGGGAACACCTGCACGGTAGTTTTTTCAGTGGAGTCTATTTTAGAGACACACAAGGTTACAAAAATATACGAGAGCGGCAATTTGGTGGTTAAGGCCGTAGATGAGGTTTCGATCAGCGTCCAGGCAGGTGAATTTGTCGGGCTGGTTGGACCCAGTGGTTCCGGCAAGACGACCATGCTGGCGATGCTGGCAGCGCTCTTACAAGCCAGTGACGGCTCGCTGAATATTGATGGCTACAATTTAAGCGAAATGAACGAAATTGAACGCACACGCTTTCGCCGCGAAAAAATCGGGTTTACCTTTCAATCCAATAATTTGGTGCCGTATCTGACCGCCCTTGAAAATGTAGATTTGATGCTGCGCCTGAACAAGAAGTTTAACCGCAAAAGCCGCCAACACGCCAAAGATCTGCTCTTGCGCCTAGGCCTGGAAGGTCGGTTGAATAGCCTGCCCTCGCAACTTTCCGGCGGGCAGCTACAGCGCGTGGCAATTGCCCGCTCACTGATCCACGACCCCAGCGTGGTACTCGCTGATGAACCAACCGCCAGCCTGGATACCGAACGCGCCAATCAGGTGGTGGGTATCTTCGCCGATCTGATTCACGAGCAAAATCGGGCCGGGATCATGGTGACACACGATCTGCGCATGTGTAAGTATGTCGATAAAGTTATCCAGATGGTGGATGGCTGCGTCACGAGCATCATCACCGACCGGGCTGCAATTGACAAACTGGCTGGCAGTAGCAAATTCGTAGAAGCGCCAGCCCACAAACCGGAGCCAGCGCAGCAGCATCAGAGATTATTTGCCCCAGGAATACCGAATCTGGTCGGCGCAACGTTTGGCGTTGATTAAAGAATTGACAGATGGGGACAACGAATTTCTAGCAACCTTCGCTTATGTCCCCAGTCGTTCAATCGCATCCCGCGCAGCAATGATGGCGCGGGCACGGTGGCTGAGGGTATTTTTCTCATCCATTGTAAGTTCGGCCATCGTGCGGTCTGTACCGGCCACCAAAAAGATAGGGTCGTAGCCAAATCCATTGGTGCCGCGCTCTTCAGGGATAATCTCGCCGGAGCAGATGCCCTCATAAAAAACGGGGCCACCCCCCAGCATAGCCAACGCCACCACACAGATGAAGCGCGCTCCCCAGGGGCGCGAGAATCCACGTAAATTCTCTACTAAATATGCCCGACGATCCGCATCTGTAGCGCCATTCTGCGGGAGATAACGCGCCGAGTAGAGACCCGGCGCCCCATTGAGAGTATCCACTTCCAAACCCGAATCGTCGGCCAGTGTGGGTAAACCCGATGCCTGAGCATAGGCATGTGCTTTGAGCGCCGCATTTTCGGCATAGGTAACACCAGTCTCGTCAACATGGATTTCCAGACTCAGATCGGCAGGTGTTAGCAATGTGATCGGCGTATCTTTGAGCAAATCCTGAATTTCGTGCAATTTACCGCGGTTGCCGGTGGCAATTAATAATTTGAGCATCGTATATCTCCAGTAAACATTGGTTTTTAGACTATTCTAACGCAAGTTGGCTTGAAGAACTCGCTGTGCTATAATGCCAGAATTCTCATTCTTTCCCCCAAGGTGATCCCAATGTCGAGACCTGATCTTGCTTTACTGCTTGAAATAGGGTTTATTGCCCATGAAGGAGTCGGTTATCGCCGCGTTTTTGACTTTGACTACCCGGAGCTGCGGCTAGATGATGAATTGGTGTTACAGAATCTAACTGGCGAAATCCGTATCTCGCGCACCACAAATGGCTTATTGACCCAATCGCACTTCGAGGCAACCACCGAAGTGAGTTGCGGGCGATGTCTGACTGCGATGGCCCAGCCATTGGCGTGTAAATTTTCCGAGTTGTTCACACTGCCCAATCTAGCGGATGCCGACACCGAATTAATAGTGCCCTACGATGGAAAAATTGATTTCGCTCCGCTGTTACGGGATTATATGCTACTGGAAATGCCGATCAGTTCGCTGTGCCGCGCCGACTGTAAGGGTCTGTGTCCCGAATGTGGTGCGAATCGCAATGAAGGCGACTGTGGGCACGAGGATCGTCCGATTGACCCGCGTTTATCGGTGCTGAAATCGTTGCTGGATGGCAATAATTAATAGACTTGCACCCCAATATTTGGGGTTAAAAAACAAGACACGAACGAACACGGAATTCATGGATACCAAGCGATATACAAGGATAGGACTTACGCACTTGTACAAGAGAATGCCCGAAAATAGGGGTGGGGGGGCGAAAAGCCCCCCCCACCCCTATTTTCGGGATATTTTTTATCGAGTTGCGTAAGTCCTAAAGGAATATCCCTGTTTATTGGTTAAATCCGTGTCTTGTTTTTTCTTTTATTCGCGAGCAACTCGATAGCAAACAGAGTTGCTTGACAAATCCAGACCGCCCGTTTAAACTCATTTTTACAATGAACCTACACAATCTTCACTCGAATAGGCTGGCAGCCATGTCGATGATGGGCATGATGATGCGCCGCGCCATTGATCTGGCAGCCACTCGAGCAAAAATTTTACAATAACTTGCTCATTTAGAAAATCACAAAGGGCTGCCACCATCGGCAGCCTTTTTTCTTGTTTCACACACGCAGACCTTTAGAGGCTGCCAGGCCCTAAAGGTCTATGAGGAGGTCTTCATGTCACAGAATATATTAATCGCCATCGCCTGGCCGTATGCCAACGCTGAAATCCATGTTGGCAATATCACGGGGTCACACCTGCCGGGAGATATTGCCGCCCGCTATCACCGACTCAGAGGCAATCAGGCTCTAATGGTCAGCGGCACCGATTCGCACGGCACGCCGGTGACGCTGCGCGCCGATGCCGAGGGCAAACCTGTAGAGGAAGTTTACAAACGCTTCCATGATGGCTTTTTAGAACTCTTTTTGGGCCTGGGAATTTCATACGATCTCTTCACAACCACGCATACGCAGAACCACTTCAAGGTTTCCCAGAGCATTTTCCTAGCGCTGAAAGATAACGGCTTTCTCTACACCGAAATCCGCCCGCAGTGGTGCGCCACCACATCGGGGAAATTTTTACCCGACCGCTATGTAGAAGGCACCTGCTATATCTGCGGCGCAGCAGGGGCGCGCTCCGATCAGTGTGATGCCTGCGGTAATGTACTGGAACCCGAAAAACTAATTGATCCACACGCCAAAACCGGTGACGTTCTGGAACTGCGCGATACAGAGCATTTTTATCTTGACCTTTCCAAGATGGAACCGGATGTGGTCGACTTTTTACGCCAGCGCCAACATTATATGCGTGATACCGTTCTGGGCGAGTCGCTGCGCAAAATCGAGAGCGACGGGTTGAAACCTCGCCCGATCACGCGGGACCTCGATTGGGGCATCCCTGTTCCCGTAGATGGTTGGAATGGCAAATGCCTGTACGTGTGGTTTGAGGCTGTGATCGGCTATCTATCGGCAGCCATCGAGTGGGCACAGGTGGAGGACAACCCCACAGCCTGGGAAAACTGGTGGACCAATCCTGAAGCGAGAACTTTTCACTTCATCGGCAAAGATAATATCTTCTTCCATACGGCCATGTGGCCAGCCGAGTTGATGGGTGCCGGTGAGCGCTTTGTGGAGATTTTCGCCGGAGAAAATGGCAAAAGCCTGACTCTGCCCTATGATGTGCCTGCCAACCAGTTCATGAATCTGGAGAAGCAAAAAATCAGCGGAAGCCGCAACTGGGCCGTGTGGGGCCGCGATGCCCTGACGCGCTACGACCCCGATCCGCTGCGTTACTATCTCACGGTCAATATGCCCGAAAGCAAAGATACCGATTGGGATTGGGAAGAATTTCTGGCGCGCAACAATAACGAGTTAGTCGCCACCTGGGGCAATCTCGCCAACCGCGTTCTCTCGTTTGGCTACAAACATTGGAACGGAGTGGTACCCACGCCGCAGGAATTACGCCCCGCCGATAGAGAAATTCTCAACGCAATCGAAGAAGGTTTCCAAACTGTAGGTGAACTCATCGAAACCGTCAAACTGCGCGCGGCCCTGGCCGAGACCATGCGTCTGGCCTCTGAAACCAATAAATACCTGGACACCGCCGCGCCCTGGTTCGAAATCAAAAGCGATAAAGAAGCCGCAGGAACCACCATCTATACGGCCATGCGTGCCATCGACTCGCTCAAGGTACTTTTCTCTCCCTTCCTCCCCTTCACCAGCGAGAAGCTGCACAACATCTTCGGGTATACCTCACCGCTTTTCGGCGAGCAGATTATCGAAACCCGCCAGGACAATCTCGGTGAACATACCGTATTGCGCTACATCCCCGACAAAGCCAGCGGACGCTGGGAGAGCAGTCAGCTTCAGGCGGGCGCTCCATTGAACCAACCGGAACCGCTTTTCATCAAACTCGATGCCAGTATCGTGGATGAAGAGCGCGCCCGATTAGGGAAATAATAAAAGCAGGCCGGATGATAGTGTCCGGCCTGCTTTTTCTGTGGATATTCAGACGTAGCTCTGGGGGTGGTGCGTTAACCTTTGGGGAAAATATGCCACCATCGAGCCGCGTTAGGGCGCATTGTTGTTATAGAACCAGTTATAGGCAAAATAACCCGAAGTCGCACTCTCCAATCGAATGGCGATCTGATACGATCCCTTCAGGAAATCTGGGACGAAATAGGTGAGATCATCCAGGTTGCCGTTGGCATCGGTATGTACAGTCTGCACAATCGATCCGGCGATACCCTGGGTATGCATCCAGTTCAGGCGCACCCAAAAGGTATCATTTGGGGGAAAGTGACTGGGGGCGATGGTCACATTCTGGTCTTGTTGTACAGCAGCAATCGCAAATGTGGGATAGCCACTGTAAGACGAAACCAGCGGGGGAGTCGTGCCCGGCACATTGGCATTATTGTTATAAAACCAATTATAAGCATAATAGCCTGATGCCTGCCCAACCAAACGAACGGCAATTTGTCCCTGGTTATACAAGTAAGCGGGAATGGTGTATTTGGCAGTGATACTGCCTCCTGTCCCGGAAAATGTAGTAGCTACTACCGTTCCGAAACCTCCCGAACCCATATAGCCCATTGTGACGGTGAAATTTTCGTTCGCCGGAAGGTTATCCGTCCGAATTTCCACCCAGTTATTCGCCGCGACAGCGGTAATCACAAAGGTGGGGAACACTCCCGTGCCAGCTGGTTCAGCCGCCAGGCCTGCCTCTACAGTCGGGCCAGACGAAGCCAAAACAGCCGTCCCGGGCAATGTTAGAAGGACAGCTACCAATATGATTGTTGAAATATATTTCATCATGCACCTCCTCAGTATGCATTTACAATCAGGTTATTAGGTTGTTAAGTTTATCTGTTTGCCGACAGATACTACTTCAAAAATATGGAAACTATCTTTGACTCTACTGCAAAAACCCTTCACCGCCGAGAACGTGGAGAGCGCAGAGTTTTAAAAGTGCGAAATCGTCAAAAAATCTCGGCGTTCTCTGCGCACTCTGCGGTGAAAATGTCTTTTTTGCAGTGGAGTCATCTTTATCACCCAAAATCGTACAAGTAGCATACAAGAAAATAATTTAGAGACAAGAGGACTTTCGTCTTATTTCCCCAGAGGAACTACACTAAAGGGATGGTAGGTGCCTCGCCCCCGCGCACCAGATACCAAATTCCATCTGTGGGATTAAACAATAAATGATGGGCGCGGTTTCCCGGAGTCATCACCATGATGTGGTGCCCATCGCTACCATTCCACCGCCGACCAATCGAATCGACGCGGTAGGTGCGCCGCCGCCATACAAAGCTACGAGGGAGAATATTCCCCTTGGGGTCAAAATGGGCGGTGACTTCAATCGGATCCATGCCTAGTGTTCCAAAAATTCGGCCAAAAACTCCAGGGCGGCCTGTGCAGATTGTATTTTATTATCACGTCGATCGCCTTCCCAGATATATTGGCGTGCCAGGGTGTTCTGCGCCGTACTCAACCCGACCCAGGTGAGGCCGACGGGCTTATCGGGGGTTGCGCCTCCGGGGCCAGCGATGCCGCTAATCGAGAGAGCGACATCGGTATCGAGAGCCAGGCGGGCACCACGAGCCATTTGCAGGACCACTTCTGCGCTGACCGCACCATATTGCTCCAATACAACCCACTCCACGCCCAGTAGTTTCACTTTAGCTTCATAGGCATAGGCGACAATCCCACCCACAAAATACTGCGATGCTCCCGGGGTATCTGTGATCTGATCGGCGAGAAGCCCCCCGGTGCATGATTCGGCGACCGATAATCGCCAATTTCGCTGATTTAAAAGTTCCCCGATGATGGCTGTGATGGACTGCTTAATCATGAATTCATTATACACGAAGCAGCTCGAAATTGTACTTATCAGACTATATTGGTAGCAAGCAACTGCCCGTCACTTTATCCTCGTACACGGCGCAAAAAACTGGGAGTATTCAGTCCGCGCTCCAGTAGATAGGTAAGGTAAAAGCCCATCAGGCGCTCGACTTCTGCCTCGGGCGTAGGATCGAACAGCACGCGGCCAGCGTCTTCATAGCTGCTGCGTTGAAAGTGACGCAAATATTTCAGTGCCTGCATGGAGACAGGTCGCGCATCGGGAGCAGAATCACCACAACGGGGGCACAGCACACCACCCTGGGGTGCAGAAAAAAACTGGTTTTGTGGCTGAATATCCCGCTCGCAATTCACACAATTGAACAATTGTGGCCGAAATCCAATTTGATCAAGCAAGCGAACCTCATAGTAATGAACCACCGTCTGAGGCGTATCGCCGCGCTCCAAATGGGTGAGCGCGTTTTTGAGCAACCGGTACATTACCGGGCTTTCTTCTTCATCATGGGTAAAACGATCGAGCAATTCAATCAGGTAAGAAGCATATCCCAGCAAAATCAGATCTTCGCGCAGATTTATATATGGCAGGATAGCCTCGGCCTGTGTGAGCACGTAGAAACTGCGGCCGCGCGCCAGTACCAAGCTTGTGCAGGTGAACGGCTCCACATGCCCTGCCTTGCGGGAACGCGGCTTGCGCGCTCCCTTAGCGACGGCCTGCACTTTCCCCAACTCACGGGTAAAGATCGACAACATGCGGTCGGCTTCTCCCCAATCGCGGTGCTTGAGGATAATTCCCTCAACGCGCATTGCGCGCGGTTTTTCACTCATTGTTATGATTACCTGCTACAGTTTTGGGTCTTTAGGAACTGCCGTGAGAAATCCCAGATTTAGGGGTATAGGGCGTGCTCTACACGCCCATTACCCCTAAATCTGGACAACTACCACGGGGATTCCCAGAGACCCACAGTTTTTATCAGCGCACATATATGGGATTGCTATAAATCCAGCCGCGGCGTTTGCCAAAAAACTGCACAAAAGCTTCAACGCGATAAACGCCTGGTTGCGTTGTAATATGAGTAGCAATATCGCTATTCTGCCAGGTTTTAATAATCTCCCCATCTTTGCGCAGTTCCATATCCGCCCGTTGGGGAAGTTTGATCTGTAATGTAATCCCGTTCGATACCGTGATCTCATCACCCGGCAGGGCATTTTTAGCTAATCCCTGTGCTGTAAAACGGAATCCGCGTGTTGAAACCGGGAGATCATAGCCCACAAAGGCGTGCCCTTTGCCTAACGCATCCAATACCAGCCTGCGGTCGTGTGCAACATCGCCGGTAAAGGGGTCTGTCGTGAAAATATGGGTATTCACGGCGCGGAAGTGAAATTCATAGGGAAATAGAACCCGACGCAATGGCCCCAAACGGACATGGAGGGCGTGCGCATCGGAACCACCCACAGCCACCACGCGCTGCCCACTATTGAGCAACGCATCCCATTTTTCAAGCACGCCAGGGAATGGCCCGCTGGCGATGGCCGCGGGATTATAGGCATAATAAATAGCCTGTAGTTTGCCTTTGAGTAGCGACTTGAATTCAGAAAGTCCGTTCCATAATTCAATACCTGTATACCCTTGCACGTCCCAGGAAACCCAAGAAAGATCATCCTGATCGAAGGCCGGGGCGGGCGGATCGTAAGGATGGGCCAAAAATGTGAGCGCACCTGCTTCGTTTGCGGCGTCAATCAGACGCTGGGGGGTTTTCGCAAATGGCCCCAGGCCGCGATCGGCACCGAAGATTAACATGTGATTCTTCTGCGGTTTGCGGGTCTGGTCGTGAACTTCTTCGCCAACCATCATAAGCACGCGTTGATCGCCCTCGCCATAATAGCCTTGAGGGCCATTGACCCACACATTGTGATCGGTGACAATCACTGCATCCAGCCCAGCGCGCTGGGCGGCGGCAGCAATTTCGGCATGGCTGCCATATCCATCCGAGTAGGAGGTGTGCATATGCAAATTGATGGTGTATTCGTAAATATCCATATTGCGCAATCTCAATATTGTTTGACGTTTCTACAGACGAAAGGTATAATCCACCCCTGCTCAGAAGGGAAATTCCCCTTCATCCCATCTTTTGGAGGTTGTGTTGTGGAAGCATATCTAGATATAACTCTGATTATAACGTCAATTGCGTTGATTGCCAGCGTGATCTTGCAAAGTAAAGGTGCTGGCCTGGGTGGCTTGACAGGCGGCGATACAGGTGCAGTCTTCACGGCGCGCCGTGGTGTGGAAAAGTTACTCTTCCGGGTCACAATCGGTCTGAGTGTACTGTTCTTCTTGTTGGCTCTCCTGACCGTTCTCATCACTGGCTAAACACGTATTGACTCTACTGCAAAAAGCCGATGACGGAGATGTCCGCCGGAATATATGGGG
>CALCSH010000206.1 GCA_937893815.1 uncultured Anaerolineae bacterium
CAGAGAAGGACGAATATCGCGGTCATGCCAGTTGAGAATCTGCACCGGATAATCGGCCACCGCGTCAAACATCACCTGCTCACCATGCAGATGCACCATATTCAACCAACCCGGCTGCGCAGCTTCGAGGGCGCTTAAATCATAGGCGCGGCCAAATTCGGCAAATTCCGCTGCCGAGAGCAGGCCATATTGAGCGTGCTGCACCGCGTAGAAGATGCCATCGATACCCAATGCCAGCGCGGCGGATATGAATCGCCGGGTAGTTTCAACAATCGTTTTCAAACCAGCATGCACGGCATCGGGATAGCGGCGCAGATGCACAGCCAGATTTTGCTTGCCAACCAAGTTTTTCGCTTGCGCCAAAGGGCTGAATATGGTTTGGATGATGGGCGTGTCGGGGGGGAGTTCTTGCTTCAGAATAGTCAAGCACTGCAACATGTCGCCCAGACTCCCTCGGGCAGGGTCAAGCGCCAGGAGGCGAATCCAGTCTTCGGGCTGCTGAATCACGCCCCGAGCATAGTCACGCGTACCCTCGGTGTTGCCGCGCCAGACATCCTGGCTGCCCCAGTCTCGCAGACAATAAGATGATGCCGGGGTAACTTTGACGAAATCAAAATCGTAGGTTTGCTGAAATTGCAATGTTGCCGCGGCCAACCCCTGCGGGGTCTGATCATCTACAGGAAAGTGACGCCACAAAGCCACCGGCGGGCGATCCGTTTTCTTGCCGGAGATGCATTCTTCCAAACGTTGACGGTGAGAAATGAGAGTCATATTTTTTCGGTACTCCACAAAGATATTTCGATCGTTTATCACTGCCAAGCATAGAGCCTTCGCAATGAGAATTCCGAAAAAGGGGTATACACGGGGGACGGAAGCCTCCCATGTATACCCCTTTTTCGGCCTCTTTTAATCGTTTGTAGTTCTGGAACTGCTAATCTGCGGGAATGGTTTCTTGCAGAATTGTGCTGAATTCGCGTTCTTCAAAATCGAGCTGGGTGAAATAATCATCCATAAAAGGGGAGCGTCGCAAACGCAATGCCATTGGCGCCACAGCGTGCAGGTCGGCAGGTATAACCTTAAGACGGGCATCGGCGATGGCGTAAGCGCGGGCCGCCTCCAAAAGTGTGATTTCTGCTCGCAGCGAATCGATCTTCAAACGCTCGATCAGCGCCAGCCCCATATTTGCGACATCGTCCGGTATTTCAACTTGAGGCAACAGATCGCGCGCCGCTTGAATATCTTCTTGTGCCAGGCCAGTATTGGCGGCAAATTCCGCTGAAATTTGCCGCGGATGATTGAGGTAAGCGAGCGCACGGCGGTACGCTTCCAGGCGTTCTGGCGCGCCTTGCAACCCGCGCACCACAACCCGTAGCCCAAAGCGGTCCATAATTTGCGGTCGCAATTTTCCCTCTTCGGGATTCATCGAACCCACCAGCACAAAACGCGCCCGATAGGTTGCCGATATCGGTCCGCGCCGAACATGATAATTACCCTGTGCTGCCGCATCTAAAATCGCATCTACAACCTCATCGCTAAGGAGATTGACTTCATCTACATAGAGTAGATTGCGGTCGGCCTGGGCAAGAATGCCCCGACGCAGGCGCACATGCCCCTGTATTGCGGCGCGCTCATCCAATCCGCCAACAACATCCTCCAGGCGGGCATTCAGCGGCAGTTCAACCAGACGTACCTGATCAAGCGTGGCAAGGGGTTCCCCTTGTCCATATTTCACCGCACAATCGGGGCACACGGCTTCTAAACCACCGGCCTCTATATCTTCGGGCAAGCAGCCATAATAGCATAGGCTACGCAGTGTTTGGGGTAAGAGTTCAGGCAAACTGCGCACAGCGGTTGTTTTACCGGTGCCGCGCGGACCAATCAGCAGCACACCCCCCATATGCGGGTTGATGGTAGCCAACAGCAGGGACAGCTTCATTTCATCCTGCCCCACCAGCGCGAGGAAGGGGAACGGGACAACATCAGCGATCCCGGCATCTTCAGCAGGATGCAAGGCATCCAGGTTGCGACCGGTGACGCGGTCAATCAGTTCACGCAAAGAACGCACTGGAGGAATCTCTTCGGCGGGAGGTTGATGATTTTCTGGTGGAGGGTTGGGTGTTGGATCCGTCATGAACTCCCTAGAGCGTATCGCGCTGCGATAAACGATACGCCTGGCGTTTTTTGGCACGCTCCATGCTCTGACGTTCAGCATCGGTTTCGAGAATCAGCGGCGGTACAGACGCAGGTTCACCATCATCTCCCAAAGCGACATATACACAATACGCCGTGTTGGTGTGAACGCACGCGCCGGTAACCGGATTTTCAGCCACCACAACGATGCGCGCTTCCATCGATGTGCGCCCAGCGTAGCTGACTTCGGCGTTGAGTGTCACCAAATCACCGAGGCGGATGGGTTGCCGGAACATCATTTGATCAACAGCGACCGTAACCACGCGGCGCTGGGCGTGGCGCATGCAGGCCAGTGCGCCAGCTTCATCTACCATTTTCATAATCCAGCCACCGTGGACATTGCCATGATTATTGGCATGTTCAGGCTGCATCATTTGTGCAAGTTGCACACGGGATTTGCTAACAGGTTTTCCAGGTAGTTGTGAGGTCATGGCTACAATCAATCCATATCTTCGCGCAATTCATCAAAATCGACGGTACTCAGGCGGTGTGGCTCTTCTTCCAGCACGTCGATATGGGTATAGGTTAATTCAGACATCATTGGCGCCAGAGGCACCGTGGCTGGCACTCGCACGCGCGGCTGCGGCGGGGGTGGCGTTACTCGCGGCTTGGAAAAATCATACGACCGTTTGCGCAAAATACGCGGATCATCCGTCAGCCAGCCAATATAATGACCCAAGACCGAATAAATTTCTCGGTCCGGCCTCACCCAGCCCACCCACTCGCCGATATAATTATATAGATACGGAAAACTTAAATAAGCCCCCACATCACCAGAAGTTGTATAAATCGGAATCAGCCGCTGTGTTTTTGTCATACACGTATTATACCGGAATCGAAGCTACTCCAAGTGAAGTAAAGTCAGGGGTCTTTAGGAACTGCCGTGAGAAACCCTAAATCAGGATAACTACCACGGGGATTCCCAGAAATCCAAAGTCCGTACGCTATTCCACATCATTATAAGTCCAGTACCGATTGACAAAATAATTCCAAAACAGCACCACGACCACGGCAATCGCCAAAGCCATATTATGACCCAAGAACTGCGGTGTTGGCCAGGCGTGATTTGGAAAGATATTCAATCCGGCGAATAGCTCCGTTAGTGGTTTGTCGAGGTAGGCAAAAACCGGCG
>CALCSH010000207.1 GCA_937893815.1 uncultured Anaerolineae bacterium
TTCCACAGTTCAACGCCATTGGCGCCGTCGTCTGCCGAGAAGAAGAGCGTATTATTTACATTGGTCAAATTAGCGAGATTCGAAGCGCCACTTGTGTTGATATCTTTAACCATTACTGTACTGGCTGAAGTGCCGTCGCTCTTCCACAGTTCAACACCATTGGTGCCGTTATCTGCTGAGAAAAAGAGCTTGTTGTTTACATTGGTTAAATTAGTGGGATTCGAAGCACCACCAGGATTGATATCCTTGAACAATTGCGTCCCAGTGGGTGTACCATTGCTCTTCCAAAGCTCAATGCCATTCGTGCCGTCATCTGCCGAGAAATATAGCTTGTTTTTTATATTGATCAGGTTGCCTGGATTTGAACTATTAATTCCAGGGTTAATATCCTTGACCAACAGGGTGCCACTCAGCGTGCCATCGCTCTTCCACAATTCCGTGCCGTTGACAGAGTCACTGGCTGCAAAGTACAAGGTATCTTCTATGAAAGCAAAGCTGCCAGGATTTGAACCAGTTGCACCTGAAAAAATATCCTTGACTTGCATTGTGCTGATCAGGGTTCGATCAACCGGATCAGTAAACCAATCCGTGAAAGTCAGTGTTACCGTACTGGCGGATATGCCATAACTGCTATCACCGGTCAGCGGCACAACCGGGAAGCTAGCAGAAGCCGTAGCCGTATGCGTAATGGTTGTCACACTGGCTATACATTGAGTGTGCGACAGATCGTTCGGGTCACAAATATTTCTTCCGTGATCGTTTAGTGTGGAAAGACTGACCTTGGTCGCACCGCCCGGATCCTTAAGGGCAGCGGCATAGCTGAGTGATGCAGCCAGTGTCGCGCCATTGATATTTAGGCCGACATAGCCAAGGTTCATATTCGCATCAAAGGTGGAGACGGTATCAAGGGAGACAGATAACGTACCGCTGATGCTGGAATTATCTACAAAAGCATTATCGGAATTCGCCCTACCAAATAATCCTACCGTTAAGCCAAAGTTCGAAAAGTTTGCATCGGCTTCAGTGATCTTTAAGACTTTGGTGGTTGTGTTCTTTCCAACCAGCATGACATAACTGCCAAAACAGTTTCGTGTATAGAGCCTGTTACCAGTACCATCTGGCAGGCCTGTAATTGGATCATTCCTATAAATCGGGCCATAATCGGAGGAGCAGCTGCCGCTACCAGGAGTGGGCCGAAGGTCATAGATATTCAGTGCTTCAACCAGCGAGCCCAATCCAGCGCTGGAAAACGCCGTATTGAATGCTGAAATGAATTCGTCGATCGTTGAATCGGCAAGAATATTTACCGTGACAGGATACAAGACATTGTCCAACGCCAATTCAAATGTGGAAGAAAAGGCTGAGGTCGTTGTAACGCCGTCGTATATGGGCAGCGGTGAAGGACTGGGCATCAGAGCACTGGTCTTTACATCCGAAAATCCCAGCAAATCCAAATTTGTTTCACTGGTAATCTTCAATGAATTGATATTTGTGTCAATCGCCCTAAAGGCAATCATATTTGATCCAGACAGTGCAACTGCCTGAACATTATATGTAACGATTCCGGTAGTTCCATCAACAGAGCCCAGCCCAGAATGAGTCAGTAATTGAGTATTGATATCATCAACCAGATCACTCAGGTTAGAATTCGCGGTTGTGCCTGGGATAGTGATCGAATAATTGTTCACACTCCCATTATCCACCTGCAAATTGAAAGTTACAGAGGCAGAAAGGTCACCGGTATCATCAGGAACAGCAAGGCCTGAAAGATCACAGCGGGATTGGTGCGCGCAATATACACTGGTCTTATATCTTGATAAGCCGATCTGTGCCAAGTTGAAACCACTGGTAATCTCTAATTGCTTAATATTCTCATCCAGTGCCACGATTTTATACATCAGATCTGAACCAACCAGGGGAATAGCCTTGAATTCGGTAGATGTATTGATGCCCTTTGCAGTTAGCGCAGCGTTAATATCTGCGATCAAATGGGTGAGGGTGGTGTTTGTGTTTGTATTTGCAACAGAAACCAGAATGTCACTATAGGTTGTTGTGGAATTATCCACCAGGGTTTTGGTCATTGAAAATGTGACATTATCCAGCAATCGACCAACAATAACCGGCTCAGTTAATATTCCTGAGGCGCTAACATAGTATGGAAGCGCTGTGGATATAATTGTCGGCGTGATGGACACCTCTGGTTTGATGACGGGGACCTTATTGGCTGTCAGGTCAATCCCAAAGTGGAGCGTATACGTCATAGATGTGTTCAGTTTGACATTGATGGATGTGGTGGCTGCCAAACCACTAAAGGGTGCAATCGCATAACTCAGGTTTAAAGGTGCTGTAGGGAGAGGGGCACTGGAATTCAGCGTAAAGATAATGTCATAGGTTAGCGCATTTGTAGTCGAATTATATGTAAAGGGTGCAGATCCACCCAATCCAAGTGCGCCGTTGATTGAGGATGCGAATGTAACCGCGTCGGTGAAATTGATATTGGTTGACGTCTGCATTGCGTCT
>CALCSH010000208.1 GCA_937893815.1 uncultured Anaerolineae bacterium
GGTTTGCGGATGCCTCCGCCGGGGCAATTAGATAATAAACCGGCACGGCATATTGAGTATGCGGCAGTTGAACCGGCACAATTTCAGCGCCCAGGCTTTGATAGGTCTGAATGGCTGCTCGTACCGCGGCTTCGACTTCGGGCTGAATGCCGCTACCAAAGTATTCATCTGGGACGCCCACGCGCAGCCCATTGCTGTTCCAGGCAGCCTCAATCGCGATCTGCTCCCGGGGTGCAGCACCGCTGGTAGCATCGCGCGGATCACGGCCTTGCATGATATTAAACACGCGTGTCAGGTCGGCCACATCGCGTGCCAGCACGCCAACCGAATCTAACGACGAGCCATAGGCAAATAAACCATAACGCGAAACACGGCCATACGTCGGCTTGATGCCGGTTACACCACAGAACGAGGCCGGTTGGCGTACACTGCCGCCGGTATCTGTCCCCAGTGCAGCGGGCGCCATGCGCGCCGCCACAGCCGCCGCGCTGCCCCCGCTGGAACCACCCGGAACACGCTCCAGATTCCAGGGGTTATGGGTCACTCCATATGCCGAATTTTCCGTCGAAGAACCCATGGCAAATTCATCAGTATTGGTCTTGCCCAATATTATCGCCCCGGCAACTCGCAATCGCGCCACCACGGTGGCGTCGTAGGGCGGCTGAAAGGTTTCAAGAATCTTCGAACCGGCCGTGCATGGCATCCCCTCCACGGCGAGCACATCTTTGACGGCCAGCGGCACTCCCAACAATGGTGGAATTTCATCCCCGCGGCGAGAGAGTTCTGCGCGCTGCTGGTCGGCTCTATCCGCCTGATCTAGAGCTGCATCCAGGCGCAGGGTGAGAAAAGCGCGCAGCCGCGGTTCAATACGTTGAATGCGCTCAATATAGGCCTGTACCAACTCGCGGCTTGAAATTTCGCTGTTCGTCAACGCCTGAACGGCCTGCAATACACTTAAGTTAATCAGATCACTCATGATAAAGCCCAAAAAACATGAGGCATGGACGGAAACATGGGTCTCTGGGAATCCCCGTGGTAGTTGTCCAGATGTAGGGGTATAGGGCGTGCTCCGCACGCCCTATACCCCTACATCTGGAGTTTCGCACGGCAGACCCGGAAACATCCATACATCATATTTCGATATCTATCCTATTCGAAAACCGGTGGCACGCGGAACTGGCGATCTTCGGCATCCGGCGCATTGGCCAGCAACGCATCTATCCCCAATCCCGGTTGGGGTGCATCCACCCGCAATTGGCTGTCTCCCGTCTGAAGGTGTGCGAACAGTTCAACCTGAGTTGTGTCAACTTGCTGAAGCGCTTCAAAATAATCAAGAATCGCCGATAGCTGTTGTGCGTAGCGCACTTTCTCATCTTCCGTCAAATTCAGACGGGCGAGTTGGGCAATATGTTCGACTTGTTCTTGCGTTAGAGTCATAGGACGAATTATACAACGTATTTTGGGGAAATATTACCATTCCTGGGTGTACCACCGCAAGTAGCCCTCAAGATGCGCAGCCCAGTAGCTTTCATCATGTACCCCCTGGAATTGATACCACTCGTGAGGAATATTTTCATCTGCCAGAATATCGGCCAGTTTGAGGGTGTAGTGCCGCCAGCCATCATCCGCGCCGGTATCCAAATAAATGCGCGGAATTTGATCATCGGGAATGGCGCTCAACCACTCACGAATTTGCTTCTCCCCATCGCTGACAAATGTGGGCGTACTATGCGCCCCAATGGCACCAAATAACTCCCAATGTGTGAGTCCGAGATGCAGCGCCCAATTGCCTCCGCGCGAAAGGCCGCCAATTGCACGATCGTTGCGCGCTATCTTCACGCGGTAATGTTGGGTAATAAAGGGGATAAGTTCGCGCACAATCACTTCACCAAAGGGATTCTCGGGCGGCGGCGTATCGCTATCTTGCTCACCGGGCATCACAATCACCAGGGGCGGTATCACCCCCGCAGTGATAAGCCTATCGGCGGTTTCTGCCGCGCCCAGACGCAGCCATTGATCTTCGGTATAGGTTTGCCCATGAAGCCAATACAGTGTTGGATACTCACGCTGTGGCTTCGCATCATAGCAAGGTGGTAAATACACGCGAAATTGCAATGGCTTGGGAAGCGAGCCAGTCACCAGTTCGCCGCTTTCAACACGCCCGGCTGTTTCCTGACATCCTACGGGCGTGGGCGTTGCAGATGGTAAGTTTTTGGGGATAATAATCTGTGTCGCTGTGGCGGGAATAATAAAGGTGGATGTTGGCTGAATCACCAGTGAAGGCGCGGCCATCTCCGGGGGGGAGTTGCCAACCACGGCATCCGCGTGGGTAGTCTCCTGGGAGCAGGCTGCCAGCCCAAGGACCAACATCCCCAAGAAAATCAGCCTCCCGTGGTGTTTCAAGCTTCGTTAGCGGGGGTTTCCGTTTCGGCGGGGGTCTCCGCGGGCAGACCTAAATCGACTTGATCTTCCATCGTGATCTGGCCGCGCAAAAATGCGCCTTCTTCGGTAGAGAATGCC
>CALCSH010000209.1 GCA_937893815.1 uncultured Anaerolineae bacterium
AATCTCCGCGTTCTCGGCGCACTCTGCGGTGAAAATGTCTTTTTGCAGTGGAGTCTTTTATCGAAAACTGGAGAAATAAAAATGCTCAAGAAATCCCGTCGTTTGATTTCGCTCTTTCTTCTTTTGATGCTATTTCTAACCGGCTGTTCGTTTTCAGCGCAAGTGGAGCCTACTATAGCTCCCTCGGACACGCCGATCCCGCCCACGGAAACCGTTGCTCCGCCTACAACTACAGAAACGCTTGTGCCGCCAACCGTAACGCCAACCAAAACCTTGGAGCCAACGGCTACAAATACAGCAACTTCCACGCCCGTACCACCATCTTTGGTTGTTTCTGTTGATTTGGGCGCGGTCTGCCGTACCGGTCCGGATTTGAATTTTGCAATTGCCGGATACCTGCCGGTGGGAAATACCCCCGCTTTATTGGCAAGAAGTGAGACCGACCCAGTGTGGTGGCAAGTTGAGTTGACCGAGAATGCAGTTACGTGCTGGGTTTCGGATCTTGTTGTTACAGTAGAAGGTGATGTGGAAAGTTTGCCACAGATCACACCGCCGCCGATTCCCACAGCGGCATCTGTGTCCGCGCAAGCGGGTAGCGGGATTTATTATTTTGTAACTTCCACGGATAGCGGCGGGCCTTTCGGATGTGAGAAAGGGGATAGCTTGCTCTACGTTTTCACTGGTAAATCGCGCACCGGGATTTTGGAAGATGATGTTGCTACCGCCTTGAATGCGCTCTTTTCGAATCACAACCAATACTATAACGGTCTGTATAATCCGATGTACGCTTCTTCTTTGCGGGTAGGAGATGTAGATTTTTCGCCAGGCGACCCTGAGGCCTATATCTGGTTGGCGGGAGATTTTGTGCGCCCCAAAGATAAATGTGAAAGCCAACGCATGCGCGATCAGGTCTGGGAAACGGTAGAAATCCAATTCCCTGAAATCAGTCACGCTGTCATTCGCGTGCATAATGCCTTATTGGGTGACTTGTTGGTTGTCAATAAATAGATTGTCGGAGATCCGAAGATGGTGAAGCGCAGAAAAATCAAAAAAATGATACGCACGGTGATCATTGAATTGTTGATCTACTTCACTGTTGTTGTGGCTTATTTTTATTTCGTGTTGAGGTATCTGAGGGATTGGTTAGGTACTCTCTATGCCAATGATCTGGTCATGTATGCAGTCATTAGTTTAGGATTGATCGTGGCCCAGGCTATTTTTCTCGAAATTGTGACCTCTTTCTTGCTCAGCTATACCAACTTTGATATGGTGGAGACGTAACCCCTGATGGAATTTCCCATAACAGGTGTGATAGTCGATCCTTTACTGCTGGCAGGGATTGGTTTTCTGGTAGGTATTATGGGGGGATTTTTTGGCGTTGGTGGTGGTTTTATCGCCGGTCCGATGATGTTTTGGTTGGGCGTGCCAATGAATTTTGTGGTTGGCACTGACCTGGCACATATGACCGGCAAATCCATCGTTGCAGCCAGGCGTCATCGCGCGCTGGGGCACGTGGATGCTAAACTGGGTGGGCTGATGGTTCTGGGCACGGTGTTTGGCGTTGAAATGGGAGCCAGTTTAATTGAGGCATTGGAAGATACTGGAAATGTAAACACGATTATTGGTGTGACCTATATTTTTATTTTGGTGTTGATTAGCGGTTTCACAGCCTGGGAAAGTATGCACGCTCTTCAAATGATCCGCACCGACCGGGTGGACGTTGAAGAAGCCGTGGGATTCAAAGGAATTGCCGGTAAATTACATGGCTTGCATATCCCTCCGATGGTTTCACTGCCTGTTTCTGGAATTGCCTCGATATCAATATGGGTTGTGATTGGAGTCGGGTTGCTAACTGGTTTCCTGGCTGGCTTTTTGGGTGTTGGTGGTGGATTTATTCGTATGCCATTATTAGTCTATGTCATGGGAATTCCAACTCATATTGCTGTGGGTACTGATTTATTTGAGATCATTTTTTCGGCAGGATATGGAACTCTAACCCACGCGCTCAAAGGGAACGTGGATGTTATGATGGCTTTGCTAATGCAAACCGGTGCGGCTCTTGGGGCCCAGATTGGTGCATCAATGACACGCTTTTTTGCTGGGCCGCGTATTCGTTTGCTCTTCTCGGTTTTACCGTTGCTAGGGGCGATTATGGTGATGTTGCGTTTATTGGGATTGGCGGGTGTGTAGTGCGTTTCTGGTGTGAGATTTCAAGATGAATATTCTGATTTATTTGGATCGAGAAAGAAAAGTATATGCTGCCATACCTTTTGTCCGTAGATTGGTGAAAACGTTTCCTGTCGCGCTGACATTGTTATATATCTTGTCTGAGGGAGAAGAACAAGAGCTGGGTGAAACAATTCTGGCGCAGGTATCCGAGCAATGCAAAGAGATTGCTGTTAAGACGCTATTGCGTTGGGGCGACCCGGTTGGAGTGCTACTCTCTGAAGCTCGTCAGGAAAAATATGATTTGTTGATCATTCAGTCAAATGACAAAAAGCGAGCTACTCGACGTTTTGAGTCGATTGAAAGAATAGTGTCTCAATCCATCTATCCGGCCGTTTTGATCCTGAGAGGGAATCCGCGCACGGTGAAACGAATCCTGATATGCACCGGTGGCCCCGACGGACATGACAAGGTAATTGAGTCTGGCGCAGATATGGCGTTGGCCCTGGACTCCAAAGCCACCCTGCTGCATGTAGCTGCAGGTGCGGTGCCCTCTATGTATACGGGTTTACCTGCCTTTGAAGAATCGCTTGAAGACTTACTCAAAACCGACACATCCGTCTCGCGGCATTTACGCGCCAGTGCAGAAGTATTGGATGCCCGCCATGTAGGTGGCGAACTCGAACTCCGCCGCGGTATTCCGATCAATGAAATCGTGCGTGAGGTGCGTTTAGGCGAATATGATTTAGTAGTGATTGGACGTTCGCGGGCTTTCAGCAGTTGGAAAGAGATTTTTATGAGCGATATCACGCAACCCATCATCAACCAGGTGGCCGTTTCGGTATTAGTGGTGGGCGAAAAGGCGCTGCACTGAGCAAAACTACAAGCGCCATTTATTATTCCATGTTATCATTTTGAGCCGCCGGCTTGATGCCGGTGTTTGCTTTGATAGTCATATAAAAATAGGGGGGATGGCGCGCTCAGCCCGCCATCCCCCCTATTTTTGGGATTGTTGTACGTCTAAAATGGAGAAATTTTGATGATAAAAAAAGAAACTGAAACCTTAATTACGCCCTATGGCGGCAAGCTTGTAAACCTGTTGGTTTCCGAAGCGGAACGTGAAGCGGTTAGCGATGCGGCAAACCACTATCCTGATATTCAACTCTCAGACCGAGCATTGCACGATCTGGAATTACTGGCTGTAGGCGGCTTTTCGCCGCTGGATCGCTTTATGGGCAGTGCCGATTATCAGCGCGTGCTCACCGAGATGCGTCTGGCGGATGGTACACTCTTCCCGTTGCCGATCACGCTCACGGTCAAGAAAGAAGACTTGCCGACTCGTTCGGAGTGGGTTGCCCTGCGAGACTCGCGCAACTACCTCATCGCAGCGATGCGAGTCGATGAAGTCTTTACCTGGGATCCGCTGCGGGAGGCACGCCTCGTGCTGGGGAGCACCGACCATCGCCACCCCCTGGTCAGCGAGATGGAACGTTGGGGCGATCTGTGCATCTCTGGTGAATTGAAAGTCATCAACCTGCCCACCTACTACGATTTCCAGGATATCCGCCGCACCCCCGCCCAAACGCGAGCCTTGCTCGAAAAAATGGGCCATCAGAATGTGGTCGCTTTCCAAACGCGCAACCCCATGCACCGTGTCCATGAGGAACTGACCAAGTTGGCGGCTCAGGAAATCGGTGGCAGCCTGCTGATTCACCCGGTGGTTGGCCTGACCAAACCCGGTGATGTCGATCACTTTACCCGCGTGCGTGTTTATAAGGCCCTGGCTGAGAATTATTACGACAAAAATGCCACGGTTCTTAGTCTGTTACCCCTGGCCATGCGTATGGCAGGCCCGCGTGAGGCCGTTTGGCACGCTATCATTCGCCGCAACTATGGCGCTAACCACTTCATCGTCGGCCGTGACCACGCTGGCCCCGGTAACGACAGTGCGGGAAAACCTTTCTACGGGCCGTATGAAGCTCAGGATATGATGAAGCAGTATGAAGAAGAAATCGGCGTCAAGATGGTGCCCTTCCAGATGATGGTGTATTTGCCCGATCAGGAGCAATATGTCACCATGGATAAAGTGCCCGAAGGTGCCAAAGTGAGCTCGATCTCCGGCACGCAAGTGCGTGATGATTATTTGGCGAAAGGCATATTGCTGCCCGAATGGTTCACCCGCAAAGAGACTGCCGAAATTCTGACGGAAGTTCATCCACCCAAGCACAAACATGGCCTGACCTTGTGGTTCACTGGCCTTTCCGGTTGCGGTAAATCCACGATTGCCAGCGCTCTCATTCCCATGCTGATGGAGCATGGCCGTCAGGCCACCGTTCTCGATGGAGACGTTGTTCGCACGCATCTTTCGAAAGGCCTCGGTTTCAGCAAAGAAGATCGCGACACCAATATTATGCGCATCGGTTTCGTGGCGGGTGAAATCGCCCGCCACAACGGCACCGTGATTTGCGCTGCCATCAGCCCCTACCGCAACACTCGCAGCGAGGCTCGCAAAATGTCGGGCGAGGAAAGCTTTGTGGAGATTTTTGTCAACACCCCACTCGAAATCTGTGAGCAGCGCGATATCAAGGGCCTCTACGCCAAAGCGCGGCGTGGCGAGATCAAAGGTTTCACCGGCATTGACGACCCCTACGAAGAGCCGCTCAACGCTGAAATCGTACTCAATACCGTTCAAACCACACCCGAAGAAAATGCTCGCGCCATCATTGGTTACCTCAAAGAACAGGGCTTCCTGAATTAACGTCAAAGACCCCAAAGGTTTCGAAAACCTTTGGGGTCTATTTTACAATAATGTCTCAATTACCTGAACTTTTTCGTTTAGATGGCCGCGTTGCCATCATTACTGGCGGGGCGGGATTGCTGGGGGCCGAATTTTGCCGCACACTGGCCGAAGCGGGCGCGACGGTGATGGTTTCGGATTTGGATGAAAAATCTGCTCAAAACGTGGCCGATTCGATCACCCAAAGCGGATTCAGCGCCCAGGCCGTGCGCACGGACGTGACCCGTGCTGATTCAGTTCAACAAAGCGTGGATTCAGCCCTGAGCGCCTTTGGCCGCCTCGACATCCTCGTTAACAGTGCCGCCCTTGACCCGAAAGTTAGGAATCAGGAATCTGGGATTGGTCATCAGGAACCTGATTACCTAATCACTAATCCCTTATCATTTACTTTTGAAAACTATCCTCTTGCCCTCTGGCAGCAAGCGTTAGACGTCAACCTCACCGGCATGTTTCTGGCCTGCCAGGCGGCAGTGAAGCCCATGCTGGCGCAGGGCAGCGGAGTCATCATCAACATTGCATCCATGTATGGCGTTGTGCCGCCCGATCAGCGTTTATATCAGCGTGAAGGCCAACCGCCTGCCTATAAACCTGTTTATTACACCGTCACCAAAGCTGGTGTCCTCGGCCTGACCCAATACCTGGCCGCCTACTATGCCGGAAAAAATATCCGCGTCAACACCCTCACACCCGGCGGCGTCTTCAACGGGCATGATGACGAATTCGTGCAAAAATACGCCGCTCGCTCGATTCAAGGCCGCATGGCCGAGAAAGACGAAATGAACGGCGCATTGCTCTTCCTCGCTTCCGACGCATCCAGTCACATGACGGGAGGAAATCTCATCGTGGATGGCGGCTGGACGGTGTGGTGAACAGTTGATTAGGTCTCAGGTAATCAGGAAAGTTCTGATCCTAATCCCTAATTGCTAATTACCTAATCCCTGCTGATGACCGAAGTTCTCGCTCTCATCCCCGCTCGCGGCGGATCGAAATCCATCCCCCGCAAAAATATCATCGACTTTGCCGGACACCCGCTGATTGCGTATAGCATTGCCGCGGGTTTGGCGGCAGAAACCGTGACGCGCGTGATCGTCTCTACGGATGATGCCGAAATCGCCGAAGTCTCGCGTCGCTACGGGGCTGAGACCCCCTTTGTACGGCCCCAGGCTCATGCGCAAGATCAAACCCCCGATTTGCCGGTTTTTCAACATGCGCTGGAATGGCTTGCCGAACATGACGCTTATCACCCCGATATTGTCGTCCAACTGCGCCCAACATCCCCCTTTCGCCGCGTTTGGCATATCGATCAGGCTGTGCTGCGTCTGGTGGAGCGCCCCGATGCAGATGCTGTGCGCACGGTGTGCATCCCCTTCCAGAATCCCTTCAAAATGTGGCGCATTGGCCCCGATGGATTGATGCAGCCCATCGGCCGCGACTTGGGTGTTAAATACGAACCCTATAACCAGCCGCGCCAGGTTTTGCCCGAAATCTACTGGCAAACCGGCTATGTGGATGCGACTTGGGCGGATACGATTATGACCAAAAATTCGATGACAGGTGATTATATTTTGCCGTTGATTATTGACCCCAGCGAATGGATCGATATTGATTCCCCCGACGATTGGCGTCGGGCCGAGCGTTTGATTGAAAGTGGGGAAATTACGCTGGACGATTTAGGATTTGAATTATAGTAGGAAGTAGGGAGTAGGAAGTTAAATGGCTTCTTGCTCCTTACTTCTTACCCCTACCCCCCGGAGTAAACCCCATGCCCGAAATTAAAATTGGCGATCGCCTGGTTGGCGACGGTCATCCCCCCTTCATCATTGCCGAGATCGGTGTCAATCACAATGGCATCCTCGAATATGCCTTCGAGTTGATTGACGCCTCGATTGACGCCGGCGCGGATGCGGTCAAATTTCAGAAGCGTAATCTCACGAAACTGTACCCAAAAAAATATCTGGATAATGCCAACGTCGGCGAGAAAAACCTCAACTATTTGCTGCCCATTTTGCAGCGCGTGGAACTCTCCGACAGCGATTATCACCGCATTGTGAACCACTGTGAGAAGAAGGGCATCACCTTCATGTGTTCGGCCTTCGATGATGATTCTGCCGATTTTGTGGAATCGCTCGGCGTCCCGGCCTTCAAAGTGGCCTCTGCCGATATGATTAACCTGCCCCTGATTGACTATCTGATCGGCAAAAGTAAACCCATCATCGTCTCCACGGGCATGTCGCGCATGGAAGAAGTCGAGATTACGGTTAACTTCCTCAAAGAGCGCCAGGCCGAATTTGCGCTGCTGCACTGCAACAGCGCCTACCCTGCCGCCTTCGCTGATATCAACCTGCGTTTTATGGATCGCCTGCGTGAGTACGGCGTCCCCGTAGGCTATTCGGGGCATGAGCGCGGCATTTCCGTCTCAACGGTGGCCGCCGCTCTGGGCGCTTGCATCATCGAGCGCCACATCACCCTCGATCGCACGATGGACGGCCCCGACCATGCCTCCAGCCTGGAGCCGCACGGCTTCAAAAAAATGGTGCGCGACATTCATCAGATCATGGAAGCGATGGGCAGTGGCAAAGAAAAATACTTCACGATGGGCGAAATTCTCAATCGTGAAGTGTTGGCGAAGAGTCTGGTCGCCACCCGCGACATTGAACCCGGCGAAGTGATTACCCGCACCATGGTTACCGTCAAAGGACCCGGGCAGGGACTTTCGCCCCAACGCTATACCGAACTGATCGGGCGCGTCGCTGAGCGAGCCATCGCCGAAGATGACCCCTTCTTGCCAGTGGATTTGGGCCGCAAAGTTACCCTCGACATCGAACACACCCTGCCGATGAAATGGGGTTTTGTCGTGCGCTTCAACGATTTTCGCTCCATGCTGCAATACCAGCCGCCGTTGCTGGAGTTCCATTTTACCGACAAAGACCTGGATGAACCCTACCCCGGTGATGATCTCGATATGCAGTTAGTGATCCACGCCCCGGAGTTTTGGGAAAATCATCTCGTTGATCTGTGTACCTTCGATGAAGACCACCGCAAAGCCTCCGTGCAGATTTTGCAGCGCGCTCTCAATGTTACCCGCGACATGGCGCAGCACTTCGTCGGCCAGCCCAAAGTCGTTGTGCATCCCGGCGCGGCCAGCCTCGACCAGCCCATCAGCGACCGCAAAGGTCTCTACGACAACCTGCGCCGCTCGGTCGAAGAACTCGATTTCAACGGTGTCGAACTGCTCATCGAGAATCTGCCCCCGCATCCGTGGTATTTTGGCGGCCAGTGGCTCACCAACGCCTTCATGGATACCTACGAAATCCGCGATTTCCTCGACTCAATGGGCCTGACGACCTGCTACGACACCTCCCATCACAAACTCTACTGCAACTGGGCCAATGTGGATTTCTACGAGCAGGTTGAAGTCGTCCTGCCCTACGTATCGCACCTGCATTTGTCCGACGCATCCGGCCTCGATGGGGAGGGCCTGCAAATTGGGCAAGGCAATATCGACTGGGTGCGTTTCTTCAAAATTGTCAAAGACTACCGCGGCACGATGATCCCCGAAATCTGGCGCGGCCACCAGCGTGGCGGCGAGGGTTTCTTCGTTGCCATCAATCGCCTTTCCGAAGCCTATTTTGAAGCTATAGAAAAATAAACCACAGAGACACGGAGAGCACGGAGAGATTAAAAAATCTCTGTGTTCTCTGTGTCTCCGTGGTAATGCTTTTTCCCTTGAACAGTATTCGACGAATTCACAACGCCCGCCTGCGGTTGCAAGCCGACTGGCGGATTATGCACCTGGCTCGGCATGTTGAAAAACAGGCTGTGCGAGACTCCGCTCGCGGGTTGGTTGCCTTTGTCAACATTTCATCGCGCCTCGGGGGCGTTAGTCTCAACGCCGCCTTCACACAACTCACCGCCTGGAGCGTGCAACTCGCCGGAGCGAATGTGATTCACTTCGCCTGCCGCGCCGGAATGACGCGTTGTGTGTTGGGAACCAACCCCGACGATCCCACCGCCGCCCCGCCCTGCGCCAGTTGCATCGCCCAATCGCAAAAACTCATCGGCCCAGGTTCAGCCCATTTTTTCGAGTACCAACCCAACCCCGCCCTCGAAGCCCAACTCAATCCCCTGTCCATCGCCGAACTCTCATCATTCTGCATTTTGCATTCTGCATTCAACATTCCGCTTGGTGAACTCGTCCTGCCCTCCCTGCGCTGGGCTTTGCGCCGCCACAACCTCCCCGATGACGAGCCAACCCGTCATCAGTTGCGTCAGTATATTCTTTCGGCGCATCGCGTGGCCGAAGAATTTGACCGTTTCCTGACGCAGCACAAACCTGATACGGTCGTCATTTTCAATGGCCTGCAATTCCCCGAAGCAACCGCCCGCTGGGTGGCACAGCAGCACAGCATTCGCGTCATCACCCACGAAGTCAGCTTTCAACCCTTCTCGGCCTTCTTCACCGAAGGCGACGCCACCGCTTACCCCATCGCCATCCCCGATGACTTTGAACTCTCCCCGGCGCAGAACCAGCAGCTTGACGATTGGCTCAGCCGCCGCTTCAAGGGCGAATTCACGATGGCGGGCATTCGCTTTTGGCCCGAAATGTCCGGCCTGGACGAAGATTTTCTGGCACATGCCGCCAAATTCAAACAGATTGTGCCGGTCTTTACCAACGTCATCTTCGATACCAGCCAGATTCACGCCAACACGGTTTTCGAGCACATGTTTGCCTGGCTGGAGACGGTTGTCGAAACCATCCGCCAAACCCCGGAGACTTTATTTGTCATTCGGGCGCATCCCGACGAGAAGCGCCCCGGCACGCGCAAAGGCACTCGTGAAGCCGTCAGCGACTGGCTGGCCGAGCGCGGCGTGACCAGCCTGCCCAACGTGATTTTTATTGACGCCCAGGACTATATCAGTTCGTATGACCTGATCCGGCGGGCCAAGTTTGTGATGGTATATAACTCCTCCATCGGGCTGGAGGCCACGCTCTTCGAGCGCCCGGTGCTGTGCGGCGGCAAAGCGCGTTACACGCAATACCCCAGCGTGCATTTGGCGCAAACCCCCGCCGAATATCAGCAAACCGCCCAAAAATGGCTCGCCGCGGACGAAATCGAAATTCCCGCTGAATACAAGCGCAACGCCCGCCGATTTTTGTATTACCAACTCTACCGCGTCTCGCTGCCCTTCGAGCGTTATCTCGCTGCGCACCCCACGCCGGGCTACGTGCAACTGAAACCCTTCACCGCCGACGACCTGCGCCCCGAAAATTCATCTACTTTGAGTGTGATTGTAGACGGAATTTTGGATAACCGACCTTTCCAACTGCCAGATTGAAATTAACCACAAAGGCACGAAGACACTAAGGTTTTTTAATTGGTGTCTTTGTGTCTTCGTGGTTCAAATTCTGAACCATGAGTACTCGCACGAAGACAAAATTTATTCTCAAACTCGCCCGCCGACAGATGCGCCGCGCGGCGGCCACTTTGCAGCACGGCTCGCTAAGCGGCACGCCGCTTCTTTTTGCGAACTCGTTCCCCAAGAGCGGCACACATTTGCTGACGCAAGTTTTGCAGGGGTTTACCCAAATTAGCCCTGCGGTCGAGAGCGGCTTGCCCGCCATCGTCACCTTTGACGGCCCCACCGGCCAGCCGCGCCCCGTGGC
>CALCSH010000210.1 GCA_937893815.1 uncultured Anaerolineae bacterium
TCCGAGAGCCTTATCGCCCCTTTGCGCCAGTTATTTTGGAAGACCGAGCCAAAGATTTCTTTGATGGCATCACTGGATTTGAAGATCAATATACGGCGCGGTATATGGTACTTGTTTTACCCTGGAAGGGGGACGCAGGCGACCGAATCCCGGCCGTAAATCACCTTGGAACTGGGCGTTTACAAACTGTACGCAAGGAATGGAATCCAAGGTATTACCGTATGGTCGAGAAGTTTGACGAAGCCACCGGTGTGCCTGTTTTGATGAATACTAGTTTTAATCTACGCGGCGAGCCCATTGTAAGTAGTCCCGCAGATACCTGGAACACCTTCTCGAATAGTGGAATGGATGGTTTAGTTCTAGGGCAATACTGGGTCGAGAAATAATAGATTTTAAGACACGGTTCCCCAACGCAAGTTGGGGAACTATTTTAAATGAGAAACTTGGCTGGTTCAAAGTAATCTTGATGGAATAATCATGAGCAAGCGAATTATAAATTTTGCCAAGAATCTTCTCTTGATGATTATAGGATTGTGTTTTGCGCTTGCCTTGCTTGAAGTTAGCTTGAGAGTGATTGGCAATCCATTCGGATTTCGCATTAAAGGCGATCAAATTGTATTACCTGCTCACCAGAAATACGAAATCCATAACACTACCGTTAAGCAACTCGATGAATTTATTGTTCACGAAAAAAACTCACTTGGTTTTCGGGGAGCGGAACCGCCAATTGATTTTAGCGGGTATCTTACTCTGGTGACAGTTGGCGGCAGTACAACGGAATGTTTTTATCTTTCCGAAGGACAAACCTGGCCAGACGATCTTGGTTTGAAACTCGAAAATAACTTCTCGCATCTTTGGATCAACAATGCCGGCTTGGATGGACATTCAACCTACGGGCATCTCGTGCTGATGAGAGACTATCTAATTCAATTGAACCCAAAAGTTATCTTGTTTCTTGCGGGGGCTAATGATAGGGGATTGGAAGAAGCCGGAACATATGACCAAAGTGTTCAGAAGAATTTGACCAATATCCCCGGCTTATTAAAGTCCGCCTCTGGGTATAGCGAAGTTGCGGCTCTTATGTATAATCTGACTCGTTATGTTGTGACTCGTCAGCAAAATATTGGACATGGTACCCTGGATGCCATGAGTCTCCCCCCGGTCGAGATTTCAGAGCAAGAAAAAGAGGAAGCCATCCAAACGCATCGTCAGCGTTACTTACCCGCCTATCAGTCCCGATTAGAAAAATTGATCCGCCTCGCAAGAGAAAATGGCATTGAGCCGGTCTTGATGACTCAACCTGCACGTTATGGGTATGGAATTGATCGTGAAAACGGGGTAGATTGGGCAAGGATCGCAGTGGATGATTTGGACGGAGAAACCCAGTGGAAAATTCTAGAACTCTATAATGATATCACCCGAAAGGTTGGGACGGAAAACGATGTTTTGGTGATTGATTTGGCGAGTGAATTGCAAAAAGACTCAAAATACTATTATGACATGCTGCATTTTACGGCTGCGGGGGCGCAACGAGTAGCGCAGATCACCTACAGACATCTTTGCCCTTTCCTGGCGGTAAAATTTGGAGATTATCAAACGAGCGATTGTGCTGACGACGCTAATTGATGAAGCGGTAACACCATCCCTGCTACCAGTAAATACACTTCATCGGCTGCCGCAGCAACTTTGCGGTTAGCCCAGCCCAATAAATCTCGATAGACGCGCCCCAGGGGGTAGGGCGGTACCAATCCCATACCGACTTCATTCGTAACGATAATCCAGTCGGCGCGGCTGGTCTGAATTGCGCCGAGCAGCGCTTCGATTTCGCCATCCACAACTTCGGCAGCGCGCGCCTCGTTGGGTTCGAAGTCTTCGTCTGTGGCTGTCAGCACCAGATTACTGATCAGCATCGTCAGGCAGTCGAGCAAAATCAGGTCAGCGGGCGTGGGGTTCGCTTTCAACGTTTCAGTCACACCGTGCGCAATCTCCAGCGTGTGCCAACTCTGCGGTCGCTGCTGGCGGTGCTTTTCGATGCGGTCTGCCATTTCGGGGTCCAGCGCCTGTGCCGTGGCGATGTATAAGATTTCAGTTCCGCGTGCCGCGGCCAATTTCTCAGCATAAGTTGATTTTCCGCTGCGTGCGCCGCCGATGAGTACAGTTAGTTTGCCCATAAACACCAATGATGAATGATGAGTGCAGAATGCAGAATTTGAAATTGTGCATTCATAATTTTGCATTCTGCATTAATTGTTCGATATATGCCATATCCAGCACAGATTCTACCGTATCCGTCAGATAGGTCAACGACGCCGCGAAGGGGTCGTTCTGGATAGAAGAACCAGCGGGCGGACTCCACCCGAGGCTGGTCAGCCAGGCCCGGCGCAGATTCTCGTTCCCGAACAGCCCGTGGATGTAGCAGCCCCACACGCGGCCCTCCGCGCCAAAAGCGCCATCGCCGACCTGCACGGCCTGCTCGTTGCGCTGCGTGACCGTCAGCCAGTGACTCTCGCCGGTGGTGTGTCCCATGTGGATTTCGTAGCCTTCAATTCCCTGTCCTTGAATTGCGCATAGCCATGTTGAGGGTGTTGTTCTGGCAATTTTTGCGCGGGCGCGATAGGTGGCTTTTTCCCCGGCAAAGGTGGTTTCGATGGGCAATAGCCCCAGCCCGGGGGAATGTGCTTGCTGCGATTCGACTCCCTGGGGGTCGTGGATGGCGCGGCCAAGCATCTGATACCCGCCGCAAATCCCCACCACCGCGCCGCCGCGTTGGGCGTGCTTTTCGATGGCCTCGGCCAGACCGCGCTGGCGCAGAAATTCCAGATCGTTGACGGTGCTTTTTGTGCCGGGGATGATGACCGCATCGGCCTGGCCGAATTGCTCCCTCGAGTGTACATAGCGCAGGCGCACGCCGGGTTCGGCTAACAGGGGATCGAAATCGTCGAAGTTGGCGATGCGCGGCAGGTGAATGACGGCGATGTCAATCCCTCCATCGCCACGCGCCTGCACCGGGGTCAGGTTCTCGAGGGCGACGGCATCCTCCTCGGGGATAAATAAATCATGTAGATAGGGCACCACTCCCACCACAGGTACGCCGCCGCGCTCCTCGATGATCTGGATTCCATCTTCGAACAGGGTAATGTCGCCACGGAATTTATTGACAATAAACCCTTTGAGCAGATCCTGCTCTTCGGGTGGCAGCAGCCAATACGTCCCCAGCAATTGGGCGAAAATCCCGCCGCGGTCAATATCGCCGACCAGCAGCACGGGCGAGCGGGTGTAGAGCGCCACCGCCATGTTGACCAGATCGCCGGGTTTGAGATTGAGTTCGGCGGGGCTGCCAGCGCCCTCGACGATGATGAGATCATATTCAGCGCGCAGGCGGTCGAGCGCACCGGTAACTTGCCTCCAGAGATAATCCTTGTTGGGGTAATAGTTGCGGGCGTCGAGGGTTTGCCAGGGGCGTCCATTGACCACCACCTGCGAGCGCGAGTCGGCCTCGGGCTTGATCAGGATCGGATTCATGTCTACGTGCGGTTCCAGCCCGGCAGCGGCGGCCTGCACCGCCTGGGCGCGCCCGATCTCGCTGCCATCGGGACACACAGCGGCATTGTTGGACATATTTTGCGCTTTGAAGGGAGCGACTTTGACCCCGCGGCGGGCGTAGCTGCGACATAGCGCCGTGACGAGCAGGCTTTTGCCAGCGGATGAAGATGTGCCGAGAATGGTGAGGACTTTTGCGGGCATAGTTTGCTTTCGGTTTAAGGTTACAAGTTGAAGGTTGAAAGTTGAGTGTGAATCTTTAACTTTCAACCTTCAACCTTCAACTTTCAACTCAGATGACAGGTGTCATTAAAGAGATTGATGATCGCGCCTTCGGGGTAAACGGCGATTTTTGAGATTGAACAATGTGAGAGATGAAATTGCCAGAATTTATCCACCGGTAATTCCAGCAGGTGGCGGATGAGCATTTGCAGCGAGCCGCCGTGCGCCACGATCAGGGTGGTTTCGTCCTGGGTGTGCTTTTGGGCGATGTCTGCATACGCCGCAGCAATGCGTGCCGCTACCTCGTGCAGGGTTTCGCCGCCCGGCGGGGTGAAATGACCGATATCTTCCATCCAGGCTTTGACCAGTTCAGGGTCGGTTTTCTCGAGTTCGGGGAAGGTGCATCCCTCCCACTCGCCGAAATCGCCCTCACGCAAGCGCGGCTCGGCGATCAGCGGGCAATCGTGTTGCGCGGCGATAGCTTTGGCAGTCTCCCAAGCGCGGCTCAGGTCGCTGGCGTAGATGGCGTTAAGGTCTTCATTTGACAAACGCGCGGCCAATTGTTTGGCCTGCTGGCGCCCGCGGGCGTTGAGCGGCACATCGCTTTGACCTTGAAAGCGCTGGGCAACATTCCAATCGGTTTCACCGTGGCGGGTAAGGATTAGTTGAGTCATGGGAGAAAAACGCGGAGAGCGCGAAGGGCGCAGAGATATTATGAGCAGACTGTTTTCTCAGCGTTCTCTGCGCACTCTGCGATAAAAAATTAGCTTGCTTGTAACTGTGTTAATTTCTCGCGCACTTTGTCGGCGTGTTTGCTTTCGCCGCTCTTGGTTTTGGAGCGCACGCGCACACCTCGCCAAATGGCGGCAATCTCGCCCTCGGGCGAGATAATAAACGTCGAGCGGATGGTGCCTTCGTATTCCTTACCGTAATTTTTCTTCAAGCCCCAGGCTCCGTAGGTTGAGTGGGTAATTTTTTCGGGGTCGCTGAGCAGGTTGATGCCCAAGTTGTATTTTCCAATGAATGCCCGGTGCGATGAAGTGTCGTCCACGCTGACGCCAATAACGACGGCATTCAGGCCGCTGAAATCTTCACGCGTGTCGCTGAAGTCGCAGGCTTCTTTGGTGCAACCGGGGGTATCGTCTTTGGGGTAGAAATACAGCACCAGCCACTGCCCGGCGAAATCGCTCAGGGAGATGGTTTGGTCGTCCTGGTTAGGCAGGGAAAATTGGGGTGCTCTGTCGCCGATTTCGAGCATGGGGGAGGGATTCCTTTCGGGATGAAATGGATTTGAATGACGGATGACGGGAGACTGAGTACCGAGAGTTTCCGTCCCCTGTCTCCCGTCTTCGGTCATTGAAGTATAGCGAATAAGATGATCAAAGTTAACTCCACTAACTCGTTGATTGTGCCGTAGATGTCACCGGTCAGGCCGGGGATGCGGGCGAGGACGAAAGTGGATATAGCCCAAACGAGCAGCAGCGTGCCTCCGAGGGCGATCATACCCAGCCAGCCCGCGCAAAACCAGGCGATGGGCAAGATCGTCAGGGTAGCGAGTGCGACCTGCTTCCAGGTAGTGTGCGCTTTGACGGCGCTGCCCAATCCCTCGGGGCGGGCGTAAGGGAAGGCGTAGACAGCCAGAGTCATACCCCAGCGACTTGCCGCGGGAATCAGGATCAGCATCGGGGCCGATTGGGGTAATCCACTCAGGGCGGAGAATTTCACCAGGAGCAGGATCACGCCCGCGCTGAGTCCGAAGGCGCCCACCCGCTCGTCGCGCATGATCTCCAGGCGCTTCTCTGGCGTCCATCCGCCGAATAAGCCATCAAAGGCATCCAGCAGCCCATCCAGATGCAGCGCGCCGCTGAGCAGCACCCACAGGGCCAGCAGCAGGGCAGCACGCAGCGCATTGGGGGCGATGAAGGCCAGGCCATAATTGGCGGCATAGAGCAGCACCCCGATCAGCGCGCCGACCAGGGGGTAGAAACCAGCCGCCTGGCCGAGCTCTTTTTCGGTGAAAACGCGCTTGACCAGCGGCGGGCTTAGGGTGAGAAATTGCAGGGCGGCGAGGAAGGGAATCATTTTGTCCTTAGACCCCAAAGGTCTTGTTTTTCGATTCACTCGAAGTATTCCGTGAAGACCTTTGGGGTTTTGATTTCATTCTTTATCCGAAACGCCCGCTTCACTGAAGGTCGCCATTTCGTCGAGAATTTTGCAGGCGGCTTCCACCAGCGAGATGGCTAACGCCGCGCCGGTGCCTTCGCCCAGGCGTAAGCCCAAGTCGAGCAGCGGTTCGAGGCCCAGCCATTCTAACATAATCTGATGGCCGAGTTCTTGCGAGCGGTGAGCGGCGATCAGGTAATTGCGCACGCCGGGGGCCAGGCTGACGGCGATCATGGCCGCGGCGGTGGAGATGAAACCGTCAATCACTACCGGCTTGCGCTGCGCGGCGGCGGCCAAGATGGCTCCGGCCAGCCCGCCGATTTCGAAACCACCGACCTTAGCGAGGATGTCCAGACCGTCCTGGGGATTGGGCTGATTGACATCCAGCGCTTTTTGGATGGCGGTGATTTTGCGCTGCAAACCTTCGTCATCCACGCCGGTGCCGCGCCCGGCAATCTCTTGAGCGGAGCGCCCAGTGAGTACCGCCGCAATCGCCGCCGAGGGCGTGGTGTTGCCAATGCCCATGTCGCCAGTTGCCAGGATGTCGAGGCCTTTAGCAAGCTCATCGGCAACTACGCTGGCTCCGGCTTCGATGGATTGTATCGCTTGCTGGCGTGTCATCGCCGGGCCTTGAGCTATGTTCTGCGTGCCCAGGGCAATTTTCTTGTTGACCACGGCAGGGTGATTGAGTTCGCTGGCGACGCCCATGTCGACGATAACAACACGCGCGCCAACATGCTTGGCAAATACGTTAATCGCCGCGCCGCCGAAGACGAAGTTCATCACCATTTGTGGGGTTACTTCGGAGGGGTAGGCGCTGACGCCTTCGGCCACTACGCCATGATCGCCCGCCATGGTGGTGACAACTTTGTGCGTCATTTTGGGACGCACATGCCCGGTGATCCCAGCGATTTTTATGGAAATCTCTTCCAGTTGTCCCAGGCTGCCACGCGGCTTTGTGAGATCATCCTGACGGGCGCGGGCGGCTTGCATGGCGCTTTCGTCAAGGGGTTGGATTCTTGCGATGAGTTGTTGGATGGACATGATTGCTCCTTGTGGAGACGGAAGACGGAGGACGGAAGACCGGTTGTTCTCTCAGTCTCCCGTCGCTGGTCATCCGTCCTCAGAATTCGATTCCGCGCTGGCCTTTGATGCCTGCATCAAAAGGATGCTTGATCTTCACCATTTCGGTTACCAGATCGGCATAGTCGATCAGCGCCTCGGGGGCAGAGCGCCCGGTGATGACCAAATGCAATTCCGGCGGTTTGTTGGCTTTGAGCCAGGCGATGACTTTTTGCGTTATAAGCCACTCGAAGTGCATGGTGTAGGTGAATTCATCCAGCACGATCAAATCGTACTCACCGGAAGCAATTTTTTCCTGGGCGATCTGCCAGCCGTGGCGGGCGCGGGCGATAGTTTCATCCATGTCTTTCGAAGTCCAGGTGAAACCATCGCCCATTTTGTGCCATTCAATGCCCAAGGCTTCAGCACTTTTGAATTCGCCCCAATTGCCCGTTTCGGCTTTGACGAATTGAATCATACAAACATGCAAATCTTGTCCACGGGCACGCATTAACATCCCCAACGCTGCCGTCGTTTTTCCTTTGCCATCGCCGGTGTTGACAATAACTAAGCCATTTGGTTTTTGTGCCATTTGTTCTATCCAAAAAGGGCACGAAGTACACGAATGGGTGTCGGAGATTGTTGCGTTGCTTCGTGTACTTCGTAGATATTTTTCTACTCAAACATATCTGGGTGAAGGAATTGAGCCACGGCTTCCAGCCCGTCGACCAGGCGCGGGCCAGGACGGCTGACCAGATTATCATCGAAAATAAAAATGTTTTCATTTTTAACGGCAGAAAGTCCTTCCCAACCCGCGCGGGTGGCCACAGCTTCAGGAGTGACTCCACCATACAAGGAATCGCCGAGCAGAATAATATCGGGGTCCTGGGCGATCAATTCTTCTAAATTGATTTGCGCCCAGGCACCTTCAAGCACACTGCCGATATTGGTTCCACCTGCCATCGTTATGAGGGTATCAATAAAGGTGCCCGGCCCGGAAGTCCACGGAGCGGCTGGCTCAGTGGCATCCAGTTCGTAAAAAATCGAAGGCCGTTCTTCCACACCGGCCACTTTTTCTTCAACCGCAGCAACGCGAGCCAGGAAACCTTCGATCAGAATCTCAGTTTCTGCTTCATGCCCGGTTAGCAAGGCGGCCGTGCGTAGATTTTCATACATACCGGGCAAATCTGTTGGATTTTCCAGCACGTAGACCGTGAGTCCTAAATCTTCAAGCATTTGAATTTGCTCAGGAGCGGTCAATCCAGCAGCCAGCACGAGATCGGCATCCAGGGTGAGGATGGTTTCGGTGTCCAGATCGCCCCATCCGCCGCCGATGTCGGTTTTTTCTAGCGCTTCAGCGGGGTAATCGGAGAAAAGATCCCGTCCGACAATCTGTTCTCCGGCGCCGATTGCGAAAAGAATTTCTGTATTGGAAGGTGCCAATGAGATGATGCGTTGCGCAGGGAGCGTGATGGTGATCGAACGGCCCAGCCCGTCAACGAGTGCGACCATTTCGGCCGCAGGGATTGCTTCTTCAGTTGGTTCGGTCTCGGCTTCGGCTGGCACCTCTTTAGTAATGGCGACTTCTTCGACGGCCACTTCATCGATGGGTGTTTCTACGGCAGCCTCAGGTTGCGTGGTGCAGGCTCCAAGAATCAATGCGAGCAAAACGATTATTGTGACGAACAAATATTTGCGTATCATTTATATTTTCTCCTTATTGCAGAGCAGTTGATTCTACTGGAAAGTAGAATCATGATTAGAATCAAAAAACCCTGACCATCTTGGACAGGGTTTTAGAAATTATGCTTTCAATTCTGGTATTCCCATATCCCTTCCTCGAGGATTAGTGGAAATCGCGAAATAGGCGGGCGGCCTGGCTTGGTAGTTGATTTGTTCAATAGCTAGTCAGTTATGCAGTTCCTTTGAACTATCAAACTTCCTAACTTTTCAACTCATAAACTAACCTTACAGTTGCGGGACAGCGCCGGACTTACACCGGCTTCGCCTTTAAACCTTCCCATCCGGGGGGTGGGGTACCTAAATCGGATTATATACAATTGAAAAGGTTCAACATCAGCATAATGATAGCACATTTTATCGCCCGTTTTTATGACGATTGGCTTGAAGTTAAAGATTTTCGTCAGGAATTCTTCTTTTTGATGGGTAAATCTTCAGTTCCAACAACGACACGCGAACACCTAGAAATTTACATTAAAGCAAAAAACCCGCCAAAGACGAGGTATCGAAAATGAGTACCCCCACTGCGACTCGAACGCAGGTTTCTACCTCCGGAGGGTAGCGCTCTATCCACTGAGCTATGGGGGCGTAGCGGAAGCGATTCTACCACAACCAGGTTGTATACACAGAGTCAGGTGGATATTGCCCGTGGGGCAAGCCTCGCCAATTCCACACGGGTCTGTTCGATAATTTGAAGATTATGGCCTTCGTTGCCGAAGCGTTCGAGTTGAAATTTTTTGTGGGCCAATTCCGCACAGAGTTGGTAAAAGCGGCGGGTTTCATGATAGCGCCCAGATAATAATCCTTTGAAACGCAACGGCCCCTGCGATAAGGCAGAACAGGCCACTCGATATTGGGCTTTGCTAATCAGGCCATTTTCGACTTCAGACAGCAGATATTTTCTGATGCGCTGTTGCACGCGGCTGATTGCCCAAAGAATGACCAGGAACATAAAAAACCAACCGCTCCAGTCCAGCATTGTCCCCAGGGCGAGGCCGCCAAGCCCTGAGAGCAGGCTGGCCAGCGTGTTATGAACCGAGTGAGCCGCCATTGCGATTCCCCAACCGGCACATACCGCCAACGCCTGAATCCAGATTTTTCGATTGAGGCGGGCGGTTGCCAACCCAATGCCAATGAAGGCGGTGTAAAATGGGTGCTGCCAACCCACCAAGATCACGCGCACGAAAACTAGCCACAATAAGCCTTCATACCCGCCATCCAGAAAACCATACTGATAAATATAGTACGTATTTTCAGTCGCAGCAAAACCCAGGGCCGTGATCCCGGCGTATACAATGCCGTCTAGCACGGAGTCGAACTCGCGGCGGAAAAATAGAAATACGAGTAAAACAGCCAACCCCTTCAGGGTTTCTTCCACCGGCGGTGCCACCAACGAACCGGTGGCGATTTCAGCGGCGGCTTCGGAACCGGTGAAAAAATAAACTCCAACACCCAGCAGCGTGTTGACCACGAAGGCAACCCCGGCAGCAACCACTGCTCCCCAAATAAACGCACCCACTAAAAGAATTTTTGGTTCCTTCTCATAACGGTCGAGCCAATACAATACTCCGGCGAACACAAACATCGGCACAAAACCAAAGAATAATGAGAGTAGAAAGCCCATGGCTATTCCCTCGGATCTTGCAATATGAATTGGGTGCGGCAAACATGTGCCTGATACGGATCTATATTTAACGCTAAAAGCACTTCATCGGGTCGTCCGGTTTCACCGGGAAGCGATTTCACCTGCAAATGTAGTGAACCATCCTCTTCCAGGTGCAAATTTTCGATGAGCGGCCGTAGATCGTATGCTTTGCCGCGCCGCTCCCGGATAATTGTATGCTGGATGAGTAGGTCCTTCAGGGTGGATGCAAAATCAGTGGGTGGATTTTCCAGACGTATTCGGTAGCGAGTCG
>CALCSH010000211.1 GCA_937893815.1 uncultured Anaerolineae bacterium
GGCCTCTTGTTGGCGATCCAGTTGATGGGTCTTGTCGCCAATACCTTTGATTTGACCAAACTTTTTGAAATATGGCCGAATATCACTGAGCTGGCAAATGTTGGTCCGCTCGGATTGTCGGTAGCCACTGTTAAGGTAATAGCTTTCTGGGCGTTCGTGATTGCGTTTGCTCTCAAAGTTCCGATTTGGCCTTTTCATACCTGGCTGCCCGATGCGCATACCGAAGCCCCCACGGCTGGCTCGATGATTTTGGCGGGTGTGCTGCTGAAATTGGGTGCCTATGGTTTTATCCGCCTGGTGCTGCCGCTTTACCCTGCGGAAGCCCATCAATTCTCGGCGATCCTGGCAATATTGGCGGTCATGGCGATTATCTTTGGTGCGTTCAGCGCTTTCGGTCAGACGGACTTCAAGCGCTTGGTGGCGTATTCTTCCATCAACCACATGGGCTTTGTCGTGCTAGGTATCGCTGCCGCGGCTTACGCACAGGGCACCAAGAGCGGCGTTATTGCCATGAACGGCGCAGTTTTGCAAATGTTCAACCACGGCCTTTCCGCGGCTGGGATGTTCTTCCTGGTCGGTGTTATTTACGAGCGCACTCATACGCGTGACCTGAACGAATTCGGCGGCTTGTTCCCGCTTGTGCCGGTCT
The DNA here is from genome assembly GCA_937893815.1 of uncultured Anaerolineae bacterium. Classification (GTDB taxonomy): domain Bacteria; phylum Chloroflexota; class Anaerolineae; order Anaerolineales; family UBA11858; genus NIOZ-UU35. Next base: position 650 of record CALCSH010000211.1, read on the forward strand.
ACGGTGGATTTTTGATCTTCACATCGATGGCGTCGCTGGGTTTACCCGGCTTGAACGGTTTTGTTTCCGAATTCCTGGTGGTGCGTGGCTCCTGGGGTGCAGGTTGGGTTTTCCCCCTCTTTACAGCTTTGTCGATGATCGGCCTGTTGTTTACAGGTGCGTATATCCTCAAGGGGATTAAGCAAGTATTACACGGACCGATGAATGAACATTGGGCGCATGGCGAACACCGCATCACCGAAATTAATACCCGCGAACTCTTTGTGATGGGGCCGCTGGTGATATTGATGCTGTGGCTTGGCGTTTGGCCTGCCTGGTTGCTGGGTGTGATCAACCATGCTGTACAGATGTTGTTTTAGAACGTTCTAACGTGCAAACGTTGAACGTTAGAACGTTATTGAGGTGAAACATGCAATTTCCGATCCTTAGTGTTATCGTCTTCACTCCGCTCATAACGGGACTGCTGATCTTGTTGATGAATGGCGAGCGCAAGACAGAAATCCGAGTGACTGCTCTGGCGGCATCGGCTTTTGCCTTACTGCTCTCTCTTTGGGTATATTTCAATTACGATCTTGCCGCGGGCGGGTATCAATTTGTTGAAAAATATACCTGGCTGCCCCAATTAGGAATATCGTATTACGTCGGCGTCGATGGCATGAATACGCCGCTGTTATTGCTAACGGGTGTGGTCATGCTGACAGGCGTGCTGATTTCATGGGGCGTCGACGACCGCCCTCGAGAATTCTTTGCATTTCTGTTTATTCTGGCGACGGGCGTTTTTGGTGTTTTCGTAGCTCTCGATATGTTCATGCTGTTCTTCTTCTACGAGATCGCCGTATTCCCGATGTTTTTGCTGATTGCCATTTGGGGCTGGGTGAAAACACGTGAATACGCCGCCATGAAACTGACCCTGTACCTGTTCATCGGTTCAGTGATCGCGCTAATCGGCGCGTTGGCGATGTACTTCGCATCTGGTTTAGGCACCTTTGATATGATCGCTCTGGAAAGCGCGAATTTCCCGCTGGCTTTCCAAAAATTCTGGTTCCCATTTGTCTTTATGGGGTTTGCCATCCTCGGTGGTATCTGGCCTTTCCACAATTGGTCGCCGGATGGCCACGTCGCCGCACCTACGGCAGTCTCGATGTTCCACGCCGGGGTGCTGATGAAGCTTGGGGCTTTCGCTGCTCTGCGGGTTGGTATCATGCTGCTTCCCGCAGGCGCTAAATTCTGGATGCCCTGGGTTATCCTGCTGACCATCGTCAATGTGGTCTATGGCGCCTTCATCGCTATGGTGCAAACCGATTTCAAATATGTGATCGGTTTCTCGTCGGTCTCGCATATGGGTTTGGTCGCCATGGGGTTTGCCACCCTCAACCGTGAAGGCATGATCGGCGCCGGGGTGCAAATGTTCTCGCACGGTGTGATGACAGCCCTCTTCTTTGCCGTCGTCGGCATGATCTATGATCGGGCGCACACTCGCCAAATCCCCGAACTGGGTGGTTTTTTCAAGAAGATGCCGTTGGTGGGTATGGCCTTCATCGTTGGCGGTATGGTCTCAATGGGCATGCCTGGCTTCTCCGGCTTCATCGCTGAATTCCCCATTTTCATGGGTGTTTGGAAATATCAGCCCTGGATCGCTGTGGTTTCAGGAATTTCCATCGTGATCACCGCATCCTATATCATTCGGATCATCACCAGCGTGTTCTTCGGGAAAATGCCAGAAAAATTTGAGTTTGGTGATGACCACCATGAACCAATACGCAATGTGACCGCGCTCGACAAGGTCGCACTGCTCTTGTTGTCTGCAATTTTGATTACTGTCGGCGTTTTCCCCTCGGTAATGGTGCCGTTGGTGGAATCTGGCGTTGATAATATCCTGCGCCTGCTAGGAGGTGCCTAGTGTTTGGTAGCATTACATCAACCATGATTCTGGCAATTTTGCCGGAAATCCTCATGCTTGTTTTAGCTGGATTGGTGTTGATTTTTGATGCCGTCTGGCCCGAAGAAAAACGTCGTGCCCTTGGATGGGTGACAGCCTTTGGCCTAGTGTTGGCTCTGGTCTTGGGGTTGGTATTTGCCTCCCCAGGTGGCTCTGGTCAACTCCTGTGGGGTGGGATGATCCGCCACGATTGGGCTGGTTTCATTTTCAAGATGCTCTTCATCTTTGGCGCAGCCATCACTGCATTATTGGCGATGGATGTGGATGGCCTTGGCAATCGTGGCGAGTTTTACGTGCTACTACTGGTTGCCACCATCGGCATGAATCTGATGGCGACTTCGGCTGACCTGATCATGCTCTATCTAGCGATTGAGACGACATCAATCCCCATGTATATTCTGGCGGGCTTCTTCAAGCGCGATGACAAATCCACAGAAGCGGGTTTCAAGTACCTTCTGTTTGGCGCAATGACCTCCGCTTTGATGCTTTACGGTTTCAGTTTGCTCTATGGTTTCACTGGCGTTACCGGTCTTTACGACTTGGCCGCAGCCATTCAGCCGGGCGGTGGAAATTTCGCCGTGATCATCTTGAGTATGATTTTGGTACTGATCGGCTTTAGCTTCAAAATCTCGGCATTTCCTTTCCATTTCTGGGCGCCCGATGTATATGAAGGCGCGCCGACGCCAGTAGCTGGCTTCCTGTCAACGGCATCAAAAGCTGCCGGTTTTGCAGTTCTGGTGCGCGTGTTCATGAGCGCTTTCCCGGCGTTGGCGGATAATTGGACGATGCTGATCGCTATCATTGCCACGATTACTATGACTGTTGGCAACGCGATTGCCCTGGCGCAGAAAAATATCAAGCGTATGTTGGCGTACTCGTCGATTGCTCACGCGGGCTATATTATGGTGGGCGTGGTCACCTTTTCGGAATTGGGTGTGGCCAGTGTGATCTTTTACCTGATCGCCTACTTGCTGACCAATATGGCCGCCTTTGGTGCCATCGCTGTTGCCTGGAATGCACTCGGTTCCGATGAGCTTGAAGACTATAATGGCCTCAGCCGCCGCTCTCCGGGTTTGGCGTTGGTCATGCTGGTGGCCTTCCTGTCATTGGCGGGCATGCCACCCTTTGGCGGTTTCATGGCTAAAGTGCTGGTATTCGCTGCCGCCGTCAAAGATGGCTGGATTTGGCTGGCTTTTGTCGGTATTTTGAACTCGATCATCGGTCTATACTACTATTTAGTCGTTTTGAAACGAGTTTATCTGTATCGATCTGATAAAGAAGATCAACCAATCGTGCTGAGCCGCCCGTATCGTATTGCCCTGACCGTTCTCTCTTTGGGTATCCTGCTTTTGGGCGCGTTTTTCGCTCCATGGTTTACCTGGTCTTCAGGCGCCGCCGCCGGATTATTCTAATTGACCCATTAAAATCGTTATGATATAATTCGCAACCGTGACCCAGCCAGAACACATTTCACCAAAAAAGCAGCCTTACGCGTTTAATATGGCTATGGCGAGTATTGCAGGACAAGTTGGCTGCTTGACATTATTCATCATCTTTGTGGCGCTTTTCGCTGGGTTATGGTTAGATCACTTATTTGGTACAAAACCACTCTTTACATTGATCTTGTTGATTGGCAGTGTGCCGGTGACGCTGTTCCTGATGTTCCGTGTTGTCAAGGCAGCCACTGATCGCATAAAGCCCGTCGAAGAAATCGAATCTCCAACGGAGGAATAGAATCGTGGAACAGACTCCTAAGAAGAAATGGTGGCGATGGGGATTTCATCGTTGGCTGTTGTTATTGTTTATCATTGGTGGAATTTTCGCCGCGAAAGCATTTCCGCCCGTACGCCCCCATGTACAATTACCCCCAGAACCCCTAACACATGCGCCTTTATTTACGCTGCCGGTCATCGGTGATTTCTATTTCACCAACACTATGTTGGCAATGCTTTTGGCGGATGTTATTTTATTGTTGATCGGTTTCTTCTTTTACCGCGCTGTCAAGCGGGGTGATATGGTTCTCAAGGGCATCTCTGGAGCCGTTGAAGCTATGTTGGAAGCCATCTACAATCTTACTGAAGGCACTGCCGGAAAATGGGCCAAAATAATTTTCCCCTGGTTCGCGACGATTACCTTGTTAGTGCTGGTAATCAACTGGATGGAATTGATCCCTGGTGTGGATAGTATCGGTATCTTACACGCGTCTGAGCATGGTGTCGAAGTACAGGATTTGGGCTTCGCAGCGACACTTGTAAGTCCTCCGAAAGACACCGAACCTGCACATGGTGCAGAGTTGTATGGCCTGATCCCATATGTGCGTGTGGTTTCCACTGACCTGAATTTTACGGTTGCGCTGGCTTTGATTGCTGTTGTGATGGTGCAGGTGATTGGCATTCGCTCACAAGGAGCCGGGTATTTTACCAAATTCTGGAATGTAAAAACGATTTTCAGCAAACCAATCTTTGGTGTGATTGACTTTGCTGTAGGTATTTTGGAACTGGTATCTGAAATTTCAAAAGTTCTCTCGTTTGCCTTCCGGTTGTTTGGTAATATCTTCGCCGGATCGGTATTGCTCTTTGTGATCGGCACACTGGTACCGGTGTTTGCCCAGTCAGGTTTCCTGATGCTGGAGTTCTTCGTGGGTATGATCCAGGCGATTGTGTTTGGCATGTTGACCATGACCTTTATGGCCCAGGCCACGATCGGGCATGGCGCTCACGAGGAAGAACACGCTTAAGTTTGTCTTTTGGATGAAATGCCCAGTGTTGGGAAGTTGAAAAATGGCGGTTGCACCGCCTGAAATTAAAAATATTTTGGAGGTTTTTATAATGGACGTAGCTGCAGCAACTATTCTTGGCAAGTTGATTGGCGCTGGCCTGGCGATGATCGGCGCGATTGGCGCTGGTGCAGGTATTGGTATTGTTACCAGTGGCGCAGTTCAGGCGATGGGGCGTAACCCCGATGCTACCGGCACTATCCAGACGAATATGATCCTGGGTATTGCCTTCGCAGAAGCGGTTGCCATTTACTGCCTGGTAGTCGCTCTCCTGATCCTGTTCGTTTTCTAAAATTTGGGATGTCGAGGAGGCTATCTTGGATAAATTAGGTATTAACTTAGGATATTTGCTTGTTCAGATCTTCAACTTTTTGATCCTTTTCCTGGTTCTGAAGGTATGGGTCTATAAACCCATTTTGAATTTACTGGATAAACGACGGCAGACCATTGCCCAAGGGTTGGAAGATGCTCGCATTGCAGCCGAAGCGCGTGCAAACGCCGAAGCCGAAGCCAAAAATATTTTAGCGGAAGCACAGGCGAAAGCACATCATGTTGTCAACGAAGCTACGCAGCGCGCAGAAGATGCCGCTCGTCAGGTGAGTGCTGATGCAGAGCACGATATTGAAAAAGAACGCCATGCAGCTTTGGTAGAAGCCAAATTAGAGCGCGATCGTATGTTGGCGGATATGCGTGGACAGATTGCCGCCTTGGCAATTGCCGCTTCGCAGAAGCTGATTGGCGCATCGCTCACCGAAGAACGCCAGCATACATTAATTAACGAATTTTTCTCTGGCGTTAAAGGGAAGAAAGTTGTTGCATTGGAAGGCGCGTCTTTATCGGGCGGCGATGCCGACGTAGTGAGTGCCGTTCCTCTCACAGATGCAGAGCAAAAGACCGTCAAGAACGACATTCTGGCTCAAGTTGGCGAAGCTGCCTCTGTCAGTTTCCGAGTTGACCCGTCCATTTTAGGCGGTTTGGTCATTCGAGTAGGCGACAAAGTTCTCGACAACTCCGTTGCCAGTAATCTAGATGAGTTGCGCCAAAGTTTAGGCTAAATAGTAGATTCTCCGTCGTCTGAACGTTAAGGACGGTAACTAAGCGCAACGAATTCTGCTGGATCGATCGTAACGCCCAAAGTTGTTTGCTTTGGGCGTTTTTCCTTGTTCGGAATTCTCGCAAGGAAGTTCATCAGGTGTGCCTGTTATGAATATTCTGCGCGCCAGAGCTAGGGCTTTTCGCCATGATGCCATATTCTGAAAGTCACAAACTGTCGGTATTGCTCCAATATTTGCCCGCATTGGAACCAATCCCCGAGACGAATCCGCTGATTACGAGCATCACGCATGATTCTCGCCGGGTAAAAGCTGGCAGCCTATTTGTGGCTGTTTCTGGCGGCAGTGTCGATGGTCATCAGTTTATCCATCATGCTGTGAGTAAGGGGGCCGTTGCGGTCGTTGGCACCCAATCTCAGTCAGTTGGTAGCCGCGTGCCATATATTCGTGTAAGGGATGCGCGCAAAGCACTGGCAATTCTGGGGGCCGCTTTTTATGATTTCCCCGCCCGGAAGTTGACCGTGATTGGGGTCACCGGCACGGACGGCAAAACTACCACAGCAAATCTTATCTTTGAAATATTGAAAACGGCCGACAAACGAGTCGGCATGATTTCTACCGTGAATGCTATTATCGGCGATCAAGTTGCGGATACCGGATTTCATGTGACCACGCCCGAATCCCCAGATGTGCAGCAGTATCTCGCGCGCATGGTAGATGCTGGTTTGAGCCATGTCGTTTTAGAAGCCACTTCGCACGGTCTGGCGCAGGAACGCGTTGCTGAGTGCGATTTTGATATAGCGGCAGTTACGAATATTACGCACGAGCATCTTGATTATCATGGTTCGTACGAAGCCTATCGCGCAGCCAAGGGGTTGCTTTTTACTTCTTTGGCTGCAACCCACACAAAAGTAGGTGGGAATTTCCGTGTTGCGATTCTGAATCGCGATGACCAATCCTACGAATATCTACACACATTGGTTGATGAACCCACTCGCCAAATCACCTACGGTCTCCATGCTAGTGCTCTAATTCGGGCGCATTCGATCCAGTCCACACCTGAAGGGATGGCCTTTTCTGTTAAAGGACCAGGTTTCCAAATGGAAGCGCAGACGCAGTTGTTGGGCGAATATAACGTTTCAAATATTCTGGCTGCGATTGGGATTACGGTTGCCGGTTTGGGCGTGGAGCTGGACGCGGCCCGGGAGGGAATTGCTGCTCTGAAAGGCATTCCTGGCCGCATGCAGCCGATTAATATGGGCCAAAATTTCCTGGCGATCGTGGATTTTGCCCACACGCCGAACGCGCTGCGGCGCGCCCTCGAAGCTGCGCGAGCCATGACAGAGCGCCGTGTCATCGCGGTATTTGGCTCCGCTGGACTGCGTGACCGTGAAAAGCGCCGTCTGATGGCAGAATGTTCTGCGGAGCTGGCCGATCTGACGATATTGACGGCGGAAGACCCGCGTACCGAATCCCTGGATGGCATATTAAACGAAATGATCGCGGGCGCCGAATCTCGTGGAGTGGAAGAAGGTAAAAATGTATGGCGTATAGCCGATCGGGGCAATGCCATCCGTTTTGCGCTAGATAAAGCACAGCCGAATGATATTGTCATGATTTGCGGCAAGGGGCATGAGCAGTCGATGTGCTTTGGCGAGATCGAATATCCCTGGGACGACCAGATTGCCCTGCGCGCCGCCTTGAGTGAATATCTAGGCGTCCTGGGGCCGGAAATGCCCCGTTTGCCAACCTCATGATCCCAAAAACGCTGCGAGCCATTCCGTCCTTGTGGGCGCTCATGCTGATTGCCATTCTGATTCTGGCTATTGCCGTCTTGTATTGGCTCATCGCCGACCTGCCCTCAATCGATTCCCTGCCAGACCATCTTAATATCCCCAGCATCCGCATCACTGATCGAAATGGGCGCACGCTCTACGACGCCCTGGACGCGAACGGAGGGCGGCATATCGTTGTGCCCCTGGATGCCATTCCGATCGCCTTACAGCAGGCTACCATCGCCACCGAAGATCACAATTTCTATCATCACCCCGGTGTGGACCTGACAGGCATTCTACGCGCCGTGTGGATCAATCTGCGCGGCGGGGAGACCATCGCCGGTGGCAGTACCATCACCCAGCAGGTCGCCCGCAATTTGCTACTCGATGTGGATGAACGCTTCGAGCGCACTATGCGTCGCAAGTTACGTGAAAGTTTGCTGGCCTGGCAGTTGGCGCGCCAGTATGAGCGTGATGAAATTTTAGCTTTGTACCTCAACCAGATGAATTATGGCGGCATGGCCTATGGCGTTGAGGCTGCTGCCCAAACTTATTTCGGAAAACCCGCTGCCGAGCTTGATCTGGCCGAGAGTGCCCTGCTGGCCGGTCTACCGCAAGCCCCGGCGCTCTATAACCCCTACACCGACCCCGAGGCTGCCAAAGCGCGCCAATTGATCGTGCTGGGTTTGATGGCCGAGCAAGGATATATCAGCCCCGAGGCGCGTGATCTGGCCGAAGGGGAGTTGCTCCGCTTTGAAAGCGCCCCCTACCCGATGGAAGCGTCGCACTTTGTCCTGTGGGTGCGCGCCCAGTTGGATGCTATCTTGCCCCCGGGGGTCGTCAGTCGCTCTCTGGTCGTGCGCACCAGCCTCAACTTGGATTGGCAACATCACGCTGAGCGCGCTATCCAGCACCAGTTGGAATCTCTCCGTGATGAGTTGAGCGGCTTGGGGCACAATCTCAACAACGCCGCCCTGGTAGCCATTGACCCGGCTAACGGCGAAATCCTGGCGATGGTCGGCAGCCCGGATTATTTTGACGAGGCGCATGCCGGAGCGATCAATATGGCTCTGGCGCTGCGCCAGCCCGGGTCGGCGATCAAGCCCTTGGTATATGCCGCGGCTCTTGATCCGACCCAGGCGCAACCCTGGACGGCTGCTACGATGATTCTGGATGTTTCCACAACCTTTATCTCCGGGGAGGGGGAACCCTACACGCCGGTCAATTACGATAGCCAGCAGCACGGCCCGGTGCTGGTGCGTCAGGCGCTGGCCTCTTCACTGAACATCCCGGCGGTGATTACCCTCGATCATGTCGGTTTGGATCGATTTGCATCGCTGGCTGCCAAAATGGGTATCAGCACCCTGGGCGACCCGCACCATTACGATCTTCCCATCGCTCTGGGTGGAGGCGAGGTTTCTCTGCTGGAGTTGAGCAGTGCCTTTGCTGCCTTTGCCAATGGCGGCTGGCGCGTCAATCCGGTCAGTATATTGGAAATTAACGACAGCCAGGGTGATTTGCTCTACAGCGCGCCGCACCCGGCGTTGATGCGGGTGATTGATGCACGCGTGGCCTGGCTGATCAGCGATATTCTCAGCGACAATGCCGCCCGCAGCCTTGGTTTCGGTGCCTATAGCTCGCTGCAAATCGACCGTCCGGCAGCCGTCAAAACTGGCACGACCTCTAATTTTCATGATAACTGGACGGTGGGATATACGCCCGATCTGGTGGTTGGCGTTTGGGCCGGTAATACCAGCCACGAGCCGATGTATGAAGTCAGCGGTTTGAGCGGGGCGGCCCCGATCTGGCATCAATTTATCCGCACCGTGCTGGAAGATAGCCCCGAGCGATCGTTCGCTCGCCCAACGGGACTTTCGCAGGTTGAAGTCTGTGCGCTATCGGGATTGCTGCCCACGGATGTCTGCCCCTACGATCGAATGGAATGGTTCATCGACGGCACCCAACCCACTCAGCAAGACAATCTCTACCGTCGGGTGAATGTCGATACGGCCAGCGGTTTGCTGGCGGACGCTGACACCCCCTCGGAGCGGGTGATCTCGCGGATCGTGCTGGATTTACCTTCCGATGCGGAATCCTGGGCCAGTGCTCAGGGCATCGACTTGCTATTGGATTTAACCGGCTTGCCAAATGCGGCCAATGCACAGGATGCGCTGCGCCTGGTTTCTCCAGCGGCCAATACGGTTTATTTCATCACGGCCAGTCTGCCGCGTCAGGCTCAACGCTTGCATCTCGAAGCCTTGGCTCAGGGTGGAATGCAGCAGGTGAGTTGTTGGCTGGATGGTGAGTTGATTGGCGTTTCCCGTGCAGCGCCTTTCGAGTTTTGGTGGCCGCTTCAGGAAGGCGAACATCAGGCCTGGGTGACAGGCATCAGCCTTGGGGGAGTCAGCCATTCCAGCGGGGAGCCTTGCGGGCCTGTCGGGCCATCAAGCC
>CALCSH010000212.1 GCA_937893815.1 uncultured Anaerolineae bacterium
CATGAGTAATTCATTGGATGCAGAAGATCTGACGGGAGAAGTATTTTTACGTGCCTGGCGCTCATTATCTTCTTACCGACAAAAAGGGTATCCGTTTTCTGCATACCTGTTCCGGATTGCACGGAATTTGCTAATTGACCATTATCGTCAGGCCCAGCGTGAAGATTTTCTAGATGATGGCGATGTCAGCTTTTTGCAAGGTCACGAAAAAAGCCCAGACGCTATATTTGTTTCCAAACAGGAACGCCAACGTCTAAGGAAGAATCTGGACAAGATTCGCGAAGATTATCGCGATGTGTTGGTATTGCGCTTTTTGGGAGGCCTTTCCCCGGATGAAACCGCAAAAGTGATGCAGCGCTCATCGGGGGCAGTGCGCGTGTTGCAGCACCGGGCTTTGGAAGCTTTGAGAAAACAGCTTAATAACAGTAGAGATTAAAATGTTGGTATTGCGTAATCGAAAGAAAGCCGCGTTCGCGCTGGAACATTGTCTGGAATTGGTTTTACAAGATGGTAAAAGCATTGACGATGTCGTCGCGTTGTATCCTCAATTTGCGGATCAGTTGAGAGATGATCTTGATGCGGCTTTGTGGGTACAGCAAACCGGTCAGGCGATGCAGCCGCGTCCAGGATTCGTCGATGCCTCCCGGCGGCGCATTACGCAGCAAATCAAAGCGGAAAGGCCTCAAAAAGGAAAACGGACCTCCGGGTTTTTTCATCGCCCGGCTTTGCGTTTGGCGTTTACCCTGCTCGTGGTTCTGGGAATCGTCTTGACATCCGTTGGGGTGGCTTCGGCAGGTGCTCTTCCGGGGGATGTGTTGTATCCGGTGAAATTATCACTGGAAGACACGCAAGTGGCTATAAATCAAGCTCCAGAAATGGACATCTCGCTTCATTTGCGCTTTGCTTCGCGGCGGGTTACGGAACTGGCAGAGCTTTTTCAACTGGAAGATCTGAATGCCGCTGCACCAGTTTTGCAGAATTATCAGCTCCATATTGTTCAAGCGGCTGATCTGCTGGAGGGTTTGGGGGAGAGGGAAAGTTCCCGTAATTTGCAATTGGCACAACGCTTTACGCAAGAAGTAAGCGCACATTTGCTTGTGCTGGATGAGATCGACGAGCAAATGCCAGAATCGCTTCAGGGTGATTTTGCCCAATTGGTGGATGCGACTCAGGAAGCCCTGGGCCGAGTTCAAGACACATTTGAGTTAGATGTGGATGCGCCTCAGGGAAGCAAGCCGTCCTCGGCGGCCGAGAGCCGCGGAGGGAATGCGCCCGCTTCCCCGGTAGAGAATGCTCATTTGCCAACACTCACCCCCACAATCGAAGAAATTACCTCCACCCCGCAGGCCAGTGAAACCGCTGTTGAGACGGCCACCGCTGTTGATACATCCATGTCTGCACCAACCAGCACACCAAAAGTCACAAATACAACTACATCGGCACCCACGTCTACGGCACCATCTGCACCGACATCGCCCCCTGCTCCAACATCACCCCCTGCGGCACCGACATCGCCCCCTGCCGCTGCCGATAGTGCAAATAAAAATGACGCGAAGGATAGCAATCCTACCGATGGCAATGCCGGCGCAGGCAACGATGAGAAAGTGCAGGATAATAATAAAGACGGCCAAAAAGTCACTGGCCAGGATAAAGATAAGAATAAATGACTCCACTGAAAAAACTACCGTGCAAGTGTTCCCGCCGGAATATATGGGGGTGGTGGCGAAGCCACCACCCCCATATATTCCGGCGGACATCTCCGTCATCGGCTTTTGCAGTAGAGTCATAAATAAAAACGAGAGCGATTGGATCAAAAAACAGCCCTTGCATCTTTGTGAAGGGCTGTTTTTTTTGCTTTCAAATCTGCAAGGCTGCGCCCTGTAACAAAAATTTATAACCCCCGTTTTCTCACCAGAAGGGGGCGCTATTGCTTTAAGCGATTTCTTAGTACTGCGATTATATTGCAGGAGTTTACGGAAAATGGTGTTGGTATGAAAGCTCTGATCAAAACAGAAAAAGCTCAAGGTATGGTCGAGTTTGCATTAGTGCTGCCCATTCTACTGCTTATATCCATGGGCATATTTGAATTTGGGCGCCTGTTGTTCATTTATTCTGCCATTAATACGGCCAGTAGTGAGGCTGTGCGATATGGCTCGGCTGTGGATAATGCCAGCGGTTTGCCTCAGTTTGCGGATTGTGCTGGCATTCAATCTGCTGCAACCAATGTTGGCTCACTTATTAATCTTACAGGTGTGTTGATTAGTTACGATGAAGGACCCGGTGCAGCGGTAATCGCCTCGACTTGTTCGGCCTTGACCGCTGCTGATATTGCCACGATCGTGGGTGGCCGCGACCGGGTGTTGGTTCAGGTTCAGGCGTTCTACCAACCGATTGTGCCTCTGGTCAATATTCCAGGTTTTACGATTCGCGCACAAAGTGTACGCACGATTGTGAAGGATATTGATTTAGGTGAGGGTGGTGCTCCCGGAGGGGGCGGTGGCGGCCCAGCGGCGGCTGCGGCTGCGGCTGCACCTTCGCCACCAGTCGTCAGTATTCCATCGGGCAATAGCCCAATTGCCGAAAATGGGGGTGTCAGCACACTGACGATCGCCTTGTCGGAAGTGCATACTTCGGCAAATGTGACCGTAAACTTGAGCACAGCAGGTACCGCCCAGGCGGGAGATTACACGCTATCAAATTCCGTGGTGACCATTTTGCAGGGACAGACTCAGGTGACGGTTACTGTAACGGCGGTGGATGATACAGATGACGATGACGACGAAACAGTTATCGTATCGATTGCTTCTGCCACGAATGCTACGGTTGGTTCGCCCGGCTCCTATACAGTTACGATTACGGATGATGATACGGCGGTGGCTGCCGACCCTTTGGTACGTTTTATTTCCGGTAATAGCCCGATTGCTGAGAATGGGGGCGTCAGTACCCTTACCGTTGGTTTGACAGCGGCTCATCCATCGCAGGCTGTGACCGTCAATTTTGGCGCGGGGGGCACAGCCCAAAGTGGTGATTATATTTTGTCGAGTACTTCAGTGGTAATTCCGCAAGGGCAGACCCAGGCCAGCATCACAGTAACCGCTGTTGACGATAGCGACGATGATGACGACGAAGTTGTCGCCGTTTCGATCACTTCGGTTGTGAATGCGATTAAAGGCTCACCCAGCGCGTATAACGTCACCATCACGGATGATGACACTACCGTCCCTCCGGCAGCGCCGGTATCCCCTGTGCCGACGAATACGGGTGGCAGTGGCGCGGTTAAGTGTACGGTGACGCATTTTTCATGGTCGGCGAACCCTGCTTGGACCGGATCGCCGAGCAGTTATATCGGCACGCTCTATGTGAATGGTAGCCCGGTGCAATCGAATGTATCCATCGCCAGCCCTCCATGGGATTTGGTTCCGGATCAACGATTAGCGAATAACGCCAGGATTGGTTTTACGATCTGGGCCGTTTTTGGCACCCAACTTTCGAGCCCGCTGTCCATTACTTACAAATGTGCGCCAGCCGGATTGAGCGTGTACCCATGAAAATTAAGACTGCTTTGACTCCGCACGAAAGCGGCCAGAGTTTTGTGGAGTTGGCACTCACCCTGGTTGTATTACTGGTTTTGATCGCCGGAATTGTTGATTTGGGGCGGGCGTTTTTTACTTATATTGCCCTTCGGGACGCAGCTCAGGAAGCGGCGATCTATGGAGCGATAAACCCGACAGATTCTTCCGGCATCAACAGCCGCGGTATGGCGACCCTCACCAATCGTGTCGACACATCTACAGTCAGCATATCGCCCACGTTGACTGGGAGCTGTGCGAATGGTACCAATAGCATTCAGGTTGACGTGCTATTCAGTAATTTTTCCATCACAATGCCATTTCTAGGTACTGTGATGGGTTCACAAACTTTTAATATTACAGCCAGTGTTACAGATACTATTCTTAGTCCTCCGTGCCCATAATTGAGGTAACGTCATGTTGAAAAAATTGCATCCCAACTCTGAAAAAGGTCAGGCCATTGTGCTGCTCGTTTTTGCCTTTGTAGGTTTTTTGGGTTTTGCGGCGCTGGCAATTGACGGCGGTATGATCTACGCCGACCGGCGGCATGCCCAAAATGCCACGGATGCGTCTTCATTAGCCGGAGCCGGGACAGCGGCGAATTCGATGGAATCGAATGGGATATATTATGAGAATTTCATCTGCGGCTCGGCGGGCCTGAGTACTGTTAGCACGGCCGCAGCCCAGGCTGCCATCAACCGCGCCACCAGCAACGACTACACCATCGATACCGACATTAATGACAATCACGGCGTGCAAATCGTTTGTGTGGACGATGAAAATAAAGGCTCTTATGTTGATAAATACCTGGATATTGTCACTATGATTACACGCACCACCAATACCGCGCTGATGCACTTTGTCTACACTGGCCCGGTACAGGAGCAAGCCGAGACGATTGCGCGTGTGCGCCCGCGCACGCCCCTGGCTTTTGGGAACGCGATTGTGGCACTGAACGATGCCGCGTGCTCGGGAAATAGTAATGGCGTTATCGTTGGCGGTAGCAGTGGATCCTATGTGCATGGTGGTGGTATTTTTTCGAATGGATGCTTGAAATGTAACGGGAATCATCTCCTGGCGACTGTGGATGCTCCAGATGGTATCGCTTTTGCTGGTACAACCGATTGCGCGTCAAGCCAGCTTAGCCCAGTAGCCTCGCATGTTACCGAAACGCTGCCGATTGCATCATACGATGTTGATGCTCCCGATTGCTCAGGTTTGCCCAATCGAAGTATGCCTGCCGGGAAGAATGTTACTTTAGACCCAGGAGTTTATTCGCAGATTAATGACAATGGCAAGGATACGGTCGTTTTGAATCCGGGGCTGTACTGCCTGACCGGATCGCCTATTGCCTTTAAAATTACCACAGCCTGGTTTTATGGCGATGGGGTGACGCTCTATGCCACCAATGGCCGCATTCTGATTTCGGGCGGCGGCGACGATTTTGGGAATCCTTCGGTTTTGAATGCTCCGGCATCCAGTCCAGATCCATCCCCTGCGATCTCAGGTATGTTGATTTATCTGGCAGAAGGAAATACCAGTGATGTGCAAATCACCGGCAATAGTGAATCGCAATTCACCGGTACCGTCTTTGCGCCTGATGGTGATATTACAGCCACCGGTACGGGGGATTTAACGGCTCCCTTTAATACACAGTTGATTGGATATAATGTCCAGGTGGAGGGCAATGCGTTGATCGATATTCACTTTGATGGGGCCAATACCTACGCCGTGCCGCCACGGCTCGATTTGCAAGAATAGTATTTCCCCTTTTTGCGGGAAATCAAGAGTTGAACAAAAAAGCGCATCCGACAAAGGTGCGCTTTTTTTGGCTTCTTTATGTTCGAGACTGAGCAGTTGCGTTCAATTTTGAGAACGGCTCAGATTCGATTGGAAAGCGTATAAAGCAGCCTAGTTTGACAATGTCAAGTTGGCAGAA
>CALCSH010000213.1 GCA_937893815.1 uncultured Anaerolineae bacterium
CTGTCAGCGAGCTGCCCACTACGTAAGCCTGTACATCACTTTCATCCACTATTACCGCAACCGCTGCACCGAGTGCTGCACCGCCACCCGTTCCAACAAAAGATGTGAGATCAAATTTGGTGTCCAGTTGAGCGTCTAGGCTTATTGCCCCAGTAGAAACTACTGTTCCAGCACTAATACTTGCTCCTGCGTCAACAAAGGAAGTTACTGGCGTATCGTTATTGACTATGCCTACCCCAATACCAACGCCAACTGCGCCTGCACCAATACCACCAATTTTGGATTTCAATTCGATATGCTCTCGAGCGTCAATATCTATATGTCTTCCGGCATTAACCGTGGCATTTTTTGCCAGGAAGGCACTTGTACCTCGGGGGAATGACCGCTGTTCATTGATGGTATCTGCATTAAGTTGGCTGCCAACCACGCTATCTGGAACTGCCGATTTCACACTCGCATCCACACTTGCTGTGGTGGAGCTAACCTGTGATGTATTCTGACTGTCAGGATCATTATTTGGATCGCTGAATGCACTCAGCATCGTAGCATTTTTTGTGCCAGATGCATGACCATCTGCATCAGAGAGAGAGGAATCTCCATCTGGATCATTGACGGAGTTTGATGATGAGCCCTCAGATTCGTAGGTACTATCTAAATTTCCACCCATAGTGTAAACGCCTACAGAGCCAGCAACACCACCGATGCCAATGCCCACACTAACGACGACGGTTTCAATATCTTTGGTTGCCAATGCATTGACGTGAATATCTCTTTGGGCGCTCACGGTTCCAGCGATATAAGCTGTAGTGTCATTGCGCTGTGTTAGCACATCAACTGCGCCGGCAACACCACCCATGCCGATGCCTATGCCGCCTAATATAGTAAAGAGTTTGAATTCATTTACTGCTGTGACGTAAACATCTTGATTACTGCCAGCTCCGGCGTTGTTTCCATTAACCACAGCATCAGCGTCGATATAAGCCAGAGTATCCGAGTCTATAGCGATTACATTCACTGTACCTGCTACGCCACCGCCAATAATACCTGCTGCCCCAGCGATGAGCAGCGACCAGATGTTTTCTGCAGAAAAAGCTTCAACAACTATTCCATGCACATCCGTGTTACGTTCGAAATCCCATTGATCATCAAAGTCGCCGTTGTAGGGGGTCATATTGGCGGGAGAATTACCAAGAGCCATCACAATGGCGTTGGCAACAATAAATGCTCTCGTATCCTTGATAATGCTAACAACACCTACGCTGACGCCTACACCGCCGCCAATTCCTGCCATAGCGCCTGACCCCAGCATCATATCTATTTCTGAGCTATCAGCAGCTGAAAGGCGGATATTGCCACCAGCTATGACCGTTGCTGCAGCATCTATAAAAGCGTGGGTGATGGCTTCTATATCGATCACCAGAACAGAGCCAGCAACTGCGCCACCCTCGCCTGCTCCAGCGATCGCTGCCGCCATGGAGAGGATTTCCTCTGTCGCATATGCGCCGACGAGAATATCGGCCTTGGCAGAGACTTTCGCCGCTTTACCAATATAAGCTTTGGTTGTGGGTTCAATAATGCCGACAAATACTGCGGGGGTAACAGCTGCCCCCTGTCCGGCAGCAGATACGCCACCGCTGAAACCCTTGAAAGAATAGTCATTGCCCGCCACCACCATTACAGATTGGTCAGTGTTTGCGTCAGCAGCTTGATTTACCTGAGCATTATCATCTATATAAGCCAGGGTATTGATATCCATCACGTTGATAGCTGTTGAGAATTGAACTCCAGCTCCCTGACCTACTATACCAATACCGGCACTCCATGCCGCTATATCATCCTGGTTGACCGCACTAACTGCCACACCTTTGAAACCAACGACTTCACCTGCCGTGACGATACGTTTACTTGTGTAGCTATCGTTACTGACACCATCGGCTGGTTTTTTTCCAGGTACCTGACCATCGTCTTTGTTATCAATGACACCCAAGGGATCTGGTATCAGTGTTTCGATGAATTTGCCTGTTTTGACCGTAATGCCATCTGTTCTTTTCGCCAAGCCATTGACAGTCGCACCTTTGCCAATATAAGCTTTGATCGTTTTTGTAACTATAGGGATATTGATTGCAGCAGAAACTCCTGCACCTTGCGCTCCGCCACCAATCGCTCCGGCGATCATGTCAATTTCAGTATCATCTTCAGCCACTACTTTGACGCTTCCATCTGCTTTGACGGTGGCCCCTTTCAGCGGAGTCGGGCTTCCTTCAATAATCGCTTCGGTTGTCAGTGTGAATACAGAAACGCTAACACTGCCCGCAATTCCGGCGGATTTTCCAACGCCCAATGAGGCAGAAATGGAGCTTACTTCTTCTCCAGAAATTGCTTCTACAATCACATCCCGAAGGGCAATTACGATTGCTTCTGAGGAAATTTTCGCCCGGGTTGTCTTTGTTATCACAGCTACATCAATGCCTGCCCCAATCCCGGCAGTTGAGAGACCCAATCCAGCACCCCCACCAAGACCTGAAAGTTCAGTATCATCCATTGCCCGCAGTAAAACGCTTTGATTGGTGCTCGCTCCGCTATTATCGCCGCTATTGACTTTTGCACCAGTGCCAATAGTGGCTTTAGTAGTTTCATTCAGTACGCTGACTGATGCCGAACCAGCTACGCCAACTTTGCCGCCGCCAGAACCTGCAACTGCAAAAGAGTCGATTTCTTCGAAGGAGACGGCCACCACGGCCAAACCCTTCACGTTTTCTGTGCTTCGTTTTCCATCGACTTTATTGCCAGTGAAAGCCGATAAACCAATACCGTTTCCCCTGGCTGTAACAATGATATTGTCACCAAGATATGCTTCAATTGTATTGTTGGTGATCGTGGTGACGTTGGCGATGCCAACTGCGGCTTTGGAAGAGATTGAAATATTTCCTGCCAAGGCCCAATTTTCAGTATCATCACTTGCAGAAATGAGTAGTGTGCCATCGACACTGACTGGTTTTGTGCCAGTGATAAATGCATTGCTGGTATTGGTCAATATATTGACTGAAACTGAGCCGCCGATCGCCATTTTATTGCCCCCACTGGCACCGGCACTAATTGAGTGAATGGTGGCGACCTCATCAGCTGTCACGCTGAGATTGCCAGCGGAGCTTGTAATCACATAAGAATTGTCAATATAGGCCTTGACCGTATTAGAGATGATATTGACGCCTACCGCTGCTCCGATCGCGGTTCCACTGAAAGAGATCGATACCTGACCAGCCAAGGATTTGATCAGTGAGTCGTCTTTGGCGCTTACGATCACATTCCCAGTTGCGTCAATATTTGAATTATTGGAGATATGAGCATCAACCGTGTTCCTGATCTGATTCACCGAAACCGAACCGGCAATGGTCGTCTTTTTCCCGCCTGCAGCGCCAACAGAGAGAGTCCAGATTTCAGCGTCTTTCACTTCTGCGCTTACGGTGACATTGGTGGCTGGGAAAGTGCTGTTTTCGATCTTTGCTCGTACCACACTGTCGATCTCGTTCCAGGCAAAAGCTGCGCCAAATCCAGATCCCTTGAAGGCAATCCCCACCGCACCTGCGAAGGAATAGATCGAGGCATTATCCTGAGCTACTACAGAAACTGCTCCCCCGCTAACTGAATCTGTTGAATTCTCTACTGCGGCTTCGGTCATGTTATCGATAATGTTAATCGAAACCGTACCAGCCGCACCAGTGGATTTCGATGCGCCTAGCGAAACCGTGATTGCGGTGATGCGGCCCGCGTTGTCTGCTTTCAGGGATATATCGCCACCCACATTCAAAGTTGATGTAAGCATCTTGGCTTCGATGGTTGATTTCATCTTGTTATACGCGATTGACGCGCCCAGCCCCAACTTGCCACCGATTGAAAAGGCCCCACCGACCGCAGTCAGGGTCATGGAATTGGTTGCCGTCTGCGTCAAAGCTCCACTGAACGCCACGATGGCGGTATCCAGATTTGCACGCGTGGTGCGGGTAATATCATTAAGGGATACCGAACCAGAAATTGCGATGCCATCCTTACCCGTCGCTCCGGAGCCACCAGCACTAACGGCCACTACCCAACCTGATGTTTCGGCATTCTGCGTCAGCGATCCTGCCGTAATGGTTGAATTCTTGACGAAAGTTTCGGTGGTGAATGTGACCGTGTTCATACTGAATGAACCGGCAATACCAGCTGATTTTTTGCCTGGGTCAGCAATTGCAATTGCCACCGCGCCAGAAATCGACAAGAAGTTGGTTTTATTTAGTGCCAGCAGTTTTACATCTTTGCCACTGGCGGTGATTGGACCAGCATCGCGAACATAAGCGCGGGTGGAATCGGTTACCGTTTTGAGCGAAACATCTCCGGCAATGGCCGCGCCACTTTTTCCTGCCATATCTGTTGAAGGGGGTTCGCCAAACAAATTAGAGAGCGAAGCGCCATCGAGAGGATCATCAGGTTCTATAGTAGTACTCTTCTTCTTTACTGCCGCAGCCAGCGCAGCCCCCATCAAAAAGCCTCGGTTTCTTGCTTTAACTTCCACCACCCCAGATGAATTGATGCTGCCCGTAGCTGCATCTGTCTCACTCGTTTCATTAACACGATTGCCAATTATTGCCTGAGTGTCTCTAGTTAGATTATGAGTTGATATTGTCGCACCAATGCCGATATTTTTAGAGACAGCCACACCGCCAGCCAAAGTTACAATATCTGTTCTGTCTTCAGCATTGACCAATAACGATGCATTGTCGTTATTAAGAATCCTGTAATTAGTTGAACTGGTGACATTGACCGGTAGGGTTTCTATATTGGCTATTTGGGTCAAACCGTCATAGTCGAGAATTTTCTTTGTATATGTCGCGCCACCATCAGTTGTGATCTCAATATATTGATCGTTGTATGAACCATCAAAAATGGAAGCATCCGATGCCAACTTTATTGTTGAAGCCGAGCCACTTCGTGCTGTTCCCCAAAGGTCAGCTGCTTTTTTTGAACCAACTGTTACGATCGCACAATTCTCAACTTGAGCATAAACAGTGCTGTCGATATTCTGTACAAAAACCACACCATTGAACCCAACTTTTTCAGCTTCCCCGCCGGAAGCCCCGATTAAAAGGCTCAGATTCTTATTATTCGCATCTACATTCAAACTGTCGGCATATAATCTCGCGCCATCTCCAACTTTCGCCAGCACATCATTATCGTAGTTAATGACCAGTACTACTACACCAATTGCGCCCTTGCCACCACCAGTGCCAAAACCACCCACGGATGGATCAAACGAGAATTTAGCTACATCCACCCCGGCCGTCGGCAATTCAATATTGCCAATAAATTTGAGTAATTCGTTTACATTTTTGGTTTTGACCTCCACGTGCTGGTCCCCAGATCTAAAAACGACCTTCTGGTTTATGCGAGCATTATCAGCGATATAAGCATGGCTGGTGTGATCCAGGTCGAGCACTGAGACAGCAAAGGCAATCGACATTGTTTCC
>CALCSH010000214.1 GCA_937893815.1 uncultured Anaerolineae bacterium
TCCACCAGGACGCCCTACTGAGCCGCTAGTAGCGCTGTCGTCTATGGTGTTTGGCAGATTGATCGGGGTAGCCGAAACTTTTCCGCCAGGGCGGCCTGCCGAACCAATTTCGACGCTATCTTCCACAGGATTTGGTAAATTGATCGGTGTCGCCGAAACATCTCCACCGGGCCGACCAACTGAACCCCCATCGACGTTCTCATCCACCGGGTTTGGTAGATTGATCGGTGTCGCTGAAACTTCTCCACCAGGACGCCCTACTGAGCCGCTAGTAGCACTGTCGTCTACGGTGTTTGGCAGGTTGATCGGGGTTGCCGAAACGCCTTCCGCTCCGCTGCTCGGCGCGCTTGTGGCAACTTCGGCTGTAACCGGGCCGGGCACGTTGATCGGTGTGGCCTCTTCGCCCCCGGTAGAGCCTTCAGCCGGGGTATCAATTTCATCAGCGCTCACCGTTTCCGTCGCCTGACGATCAACGCTCTGTGCCTCGGCAGTATTCACCGCTTCGACCAACGCGCTTTCAACCGCCTCGGCCTGCTCGTAGGTTTGTGTCTCTTCGACGCGGGCGCCGGGTTCAACGGCTGTTTCTTCAACGACCTGTTCTTCGGTGCGTTCAGTTGTTGCAACGTCTTCGGTGATCTCTTCGGGTTTGACGTTTTCTAGAGCGTTCATTGCCTTCACTCCTTCGTAAGCATGACCATAAATCTTGTTTCTGGCTCTTTGATCTTTTGTGGGGTGCAACTTCCACATCATTTCTCAAAGAACCCGATTTCTTGATGCCATTTTACACAACTCCCCACACCTTTGCTTGACGCAAGATGGTCGCTATGTGGTCGCCAGGTGGGCGGAGAAAATAGATTTCATCCCCCTTGTACGAAACGGAATCCATGCCCTCGTAGGGCTTCAATATATTCCTTAGCGGGTTGCACTTCTCGTAAACGGGCACGCAAGCGTTTTATTAGTCCGTTAACGGAATCTTTGCTGACACCCTCCGGGGCTTCTCCCGGCCAAACATGGGCAATAATTTGCTCATACGAGAGCGCCACCCCTGCTTCTTGATAAAGAATAAAAAGCAAAGCATGTTGGGCAGGGGAGAGTGGCGGCTCAACTTGTTTGGCATCTATCCATACAGCATCGGTTTGAGGGTCAATCCAAATTCCTTCCATACGCCCAAGCATTTTTCCATCAATGGTTTCGTAGGGGTCCTCGAAAATCAGCGTAATCTCCCCGCCAAGAACGATCTTATCCCCTGCTCGAAGAGGTTGCGGATCATTGCCAAGCGGTTCCCCGTTGACAAATGAACCGTTACGGCTTCCCAAATCCTCAATGAAATAACCTTGCGGGGTGGAGGTGATTTTTGCGTGTTGGCGTGAAATTGACAGCAAGGGAAGTGTGACAGCCGCCGATGGGTGGCGGCCTATAAAAGATACTTCTCCCTTCAAAGCCCAGGTTTGGGGGACTTCTTGTGGCAATTTTCCCGTCAGATAAGCGTTATTCGTCATTTTTTTAGAACTCTTGGTTATCAATCATAGCCTGGTTTCGAGCCTGGAATTTGCGCATCTGCGCTTCGGGGAAGGGGTAGCGCGATTTGGCGGTCGCCAGTGAGATCAGGCAGTAGGACAGATTGCCCAGATGATCAGCGGTGATGTAACTTTGACCGCCCCCCGCTAGATGCTTCAACGTGAAGCGCCACACGGTCTGGACGGGTTGGCTGGGATGTGTTTCAAGTAGGTTTTGTAAATTCTCAAAGTTTGGTTCCGTAATGAGGGAGAAAAATCCGTAGCGGCAGGGAGTCTCGCAAAGGCGGCAGCCGCGCTTGCGATGCAGGCGGTTTTCGGGTTTGGCACGGCCGGGCAGTTGAGCGAGGACGTTCATCTGATCCTGAAAGGCGCGACAAGCCTCTGGGGACAAATCGGCGCTCAGGGCTGCACGCGCCAACGCGGCCACACGTTCCGGCTCGGGGTCGCGGCTGGCCTGCTGAAAAGCGACCATCAGCCTCGATGCTGCCACCACCGCTTGGGGCCAGTCCTCCCCAAAATCATCCCGTAAAGGGCGTAATTCAGTGACATGCTCCGGTGATGCAAATGAGAGCAGTTGCAGGTAGAGGATGGTGTGTTTGAGGGTGTTCATACGATCGTCCTTTGCCCTCACCCCGGCCCTCTCCCAGAGGAAGAGGGGGCAAGGCGGCCTTAGCCCCTCTCCCCTTGGGAGAGGGGTTGGGGTGAGGGAGATAACTTCTGCATCGGCGTGTAGGCCACCTTGACCCATGAAGCCATATCATCCTGAATGCCGGCCACAATGGCCTGGCCGACTTTGAGGCGGGCGATGACTTTGGCCTGGTCTTCGGTGAGCGCCAGCGCGCCCGACATGGAATCGCGGTCGTCGGCGGCTACCAGACGGTGGATGATCTTCAGGTTGGTGTTCTTGATGGCGTCTGGCACCAGCTTGGCGGGAACCTGGTCAATGATCGCCATGCCCTGCCCGTAGGCACGGATTTCGGCCAGAATGTCGGCGAACATCTCACCCATTTTGGCCTGCGGATTAGCCGAGTCGCTGCGCTGCGGGGCATGGCGCAGTACACGGTGTGCTTCTTCGATAATTGCCAGATGGCGCAATTCGCTCGATTCGGGCGAGCCTAAACTTTCGTGCTGCGCCTGACGGTATTCGTACATAAAGTTGAGCAGTAATGCCATTG
The DNA here is from genome assembly GCA_937893815.1 of uncultured Anaerolineae bacterium. GTDB lineage: Bacteria > Chloroflexota > Anaerolineae > Anaerolineales > UBA11858 > NIOZ-UU35. The sequence continues at coordinate 2,693 of CALCSH010000214.1, forward strand.
TAAAGCACTTATCGGCATCGTCGCCCAGATATTGCAAATTAACCACCACCGGGCGGTCGAAGAGTTCAGCCCAGGGTGTGGAGAAAGCCTGATCGAACATACGTCCCTTCCAACCGCGTAGTAAGCTGCCGATGCGCGTGCGCAACGCGGCAGTGATATTGGCGGTGATGCGCTCCTCGTAGCCCTTTTCGCGCACCACCCCGGTGATACGGTTGTAGAGATTCTCCAGCGTGGGGCGGCCTATTCCGGCGGGCGGCAGCGTCTCTTCAAGCCAGCCCTGGCTATCGTAGAGGTCTACCAGGGCTTCTTCGAGGATCACCGGCAAAATCTCGTACATGGGGAAGCTGGCGTTGAAAATGGATTTCAGTCGGTCGAGGTGCGGCATGACCTGCGTGGTCGCCCCTGGAATTTGCACAATATCAAAGGGATTCAGGCGCAGATGTTCCAGCGGGTGTCCACCCCAATCCGTGCGCCCTGGCATATAGACGGCAATCTCGCGGTCAAACGTCCCCGCCTGATTGTAGGCCAGCGCCAACTGCACGTATTCGTCTTTGGCAGGTTCAATCACCAGAAAATTCTTGCCGCGCGTCATCAATTCGCTGATAATGCGGCGACAGGTATTCGACTTGCCGCTGCCGGTAATCCCGGTGATAAAAACATGGCGTGTCAGGCTGTCCAAATCCACATCGTAACGCAGGCCGGGAATTTCTTCGCCGCCCTCGAGCAGGTTGCCCAGATGCAGCGCGTTTTGCGGTTTGTCAGGGATGGGCGGATTGAGGCTGAAGAAGGCTGTCGGCTGCATCGGCATGCCGGGCATTTCTTTGAGGGGAAGGTTTGCCAATAGCGAAAGTTCTTCGGTGTTCATCGGAGTGGTGAGGCCCTCGAAGGCGGTCCCAATCGGATGCTGGATGAACGCCTCCGACCCCGGGGCTGCCAGCCGTAAAGGGGGCTGGGTGAAAGCATCCAGCGCCACCTGCGCCTGCCCGTCCCACACCGGGCTGAGATCATGGAAGCGAACCGGCTCGAAAGCCGTCTTCTCCCCACTGACCAGCGCCTTAAGCTGCGCTTGGGCCTGCGCGGCGGTTTCGCTCTGATTGCTGAGCAAATACACACCCACATTCCAGCAACCCTGAGCGCGGGCGGTCTCGAAGCGCTCCACGGTTTGATCGAGCAATTTCTCGCAGGCCTCGGCGTGACGGTTGAGATACTCGCGTCCAAAAGAGAGCGACTCATTCGTGGAAGTCCCTTCGCTGAAAGCGCTGCCTGTGGTACGTCCTACCGTCTCGGATTCAGATGTCGTCGTCCCACTGACCGCGGAACGGGTGCTGGAGGGCAGCAACTGCCCGAACATGCCCAGCATCCCGGAGAGCAAGAACGGACCCCCGGCAGCCACCAGCATAGCCGAGACCGCCCCCAATCCCACGCCTTTCAGACCTTTCGCCACCCCCGAAGATTTCTCCAGTTCGGTGCCTAGCACACCCTTGCTACCCCCAGCACTCTCACTCTCGGATGTCCCCGAGCTTTTGGCGGTAGATGTACTCTCACCCTCCGAGCGTGAGACGCTTTCGGTGACGCCCGTGCCGGTACTACGATTGAGGGTAGCTTTGGTGAAAGCATGTACCTGCCCTG
>CALCSH010000215.1 GCA_937893815.1 uncultured Anaerolineae bacterium
TCGATTATTTGAGTCTTAGCCATACGCTGGTCACTTACGGCATAGAAAATCTGATCGGCGGCAACCAGAGCGACATCTTTGTCTTTGACAACGGCGCGGTTCTGCCTGGTCTGTACAACAGCATCGACGGTAAGGCTGGGATTGATACGCTTGATTATCATCTCTACACGACAGCGGTTTCTGTCAATTTGGTAGGTGGCGTTGCAACCGGCGTCAACAACGGTGTTGCCAGCATTGAGGTCGTTATTGGCAGTATTTCAGGCGGCAATACCATTTATGGTGATAACAACGACAATACTTTCAATATTGTTGGTTCGGGCGGTTATACAATTTATGGCCGTGGCGGTGACGACACCTATATCTTCGATACCGATAGTCAGCTAACCAATGTAAGTATTTATGAAGACGTAGCCAATGGCGGCAGCGGGATCGATACAATTTCCTTTGCTCCGACCACAACCCTTGCAGTAATATTTAATCTTTCCACCATCGGTGCTCCTCAAACCGTCAACGCAAACCTGATGCTGACGATTTTCGGCACGCTTGAAAATCTGATCGGCGGCAGCCTGGGAGACACCCTGACTGGTGAAGGCGGAGCCAATCTGATCACCGGTGGTCCGGGTAACGATATCCTCAATGGCGGCGCTGGCAGTGATACATATATCTTCGGTGATGGTTGGGGCGTCGATACGGTGACCGATCCATCTGGTGGGAACGATAGATTTGATTTCTCGGCTGTCACAGCGCCGCTCACTTTCACGCTAAATCCTGCGAATATTGATGCTATTGACAATGCCTCAAATAGCGTTGCTTCTGCAGGAAACGTCATTGAAAATCTGATTTCAGGTAGCGCTAATGATCAATTCATCTTCCAGGATGGCTTTATTTTAGGTGGTATCTTAAATGGTCGCGATGGAACGGACACGCTCGATTTCAGCGCCTATACCACCTCCCGAAATATATCCTTATCCGGGATGGGAATAATTGATGGTTATGATGGCGGTGGCCCAGCCATTCCGGGCGGATTCACAAATATTAATGACCTGCTGGGCAGCAGCACTGCCAGTGGGGATTCGCTGACCGGTTTGGCCTTCGATAGTCACTGGTGTCTGGATCGTCTTGGAACAAATTGTGATCCCACTCCTGGAACAAGCACTTATAGCCGGGATGGCTCTGGGCAAATATTAACCTTCACGAGCTACGAAAAACTGAACGGCCTGAGTGCTGCGGATATTTTCACTGCCACACCTGGCTCACAGCTTGCGACCATTTTGGCGGGTGCTGGAAACGATACCCTCGTCATGCAAGACACTGCCACATTGACCGGTTCCTTCGATGGTCAGGGTGATTACGATACGGTCGACTTCGCTGCTTACACCACACCGCGTAATTTCTACCTTTCACCCGCTTTGGGCGCTACGGACGGCTTCAACGGCACCGAATCGGCGATCCTCCTGGACGGCAGCATCCTCAACAGCGGAAGCTTCTACAATACCCAGCAGGTTATCGGCAGTTTGAGCGCCAACTCGCTTGCCTCCGCTGACTCGCTACATGGGAGAGACGCCACTGCGACCTTTGATCTTGGTACTGCCATTGAGCACTATACCGATTTTGTCAGTGGTCGTGTCCTCGATCTGCAAAATCTGGAAGATATGTACGGAGGTTCGCTGGTTGATACCATGAACCTGACCGGCCACCATACTGGCCGACTGTATGGTCAGGGCGCAAATGAAATCTTCAACATTAGTGGCACGGCTGACCTGCTCGGTTTCATCGATGGTGGTCCTGGGTACGATACGCTGGACTATACAGTTTATGACACAGCACGCGCCTTCGACCTGACCGCAGTTGACGCAGATGGGTTTGACGGCACAGAAGCCAGCCTGGTAAACCCAACTCTCGACTTCAATGGCTTCTACAACATAGACTACATCCTCGGCATGATTGCTGCCGGACTGGACTCCCTGCAGGGCCTCGGCACGGATGGTGACTGGACATTGAATAACGCTGCGGTCAAGAGTCAGTACACAACCCAAACATTCACACTGGATTTCGCGTATGTTGACTCTTTGATCGGTGAGGGTGGGCAAGATCACTTTATATTCAATAATAATGTTAGCCTGGCAGGCAGCATTGAGGGCGGCGCGGGCTACGATACCGTGGATTATAGCAATTACACCAGCCCACGCAGCATTGTTCTAACAGGTTTGAGTGGCTCTGATGGATTTGCCGGAACCGAGAGCGGTACGCTGGGTCTAGACTTTATGCATATCAATAAAGTTCTTGGCAGCAGCACAAGCACGGCTGATCTACTCACCACACTAAATGCAGACAGCATATTTACGGTTGATATACTCAATGGCGGTACCTATGCCACTGGCGGAAATACACTCGAATTTGTATCGCTCGACAATATTATGTCGGGAACGGCAATGGATGTATTCACTTTTGCCGGTAGCGGCACCATCGGTATAAGTATCAACGCAGGTGCTGGAATCGACCTGATTGATTACAGTGCATACGCGAGTGGTGTCAATGGTAATCTCTCCACAGGCGCAACAACGGGAGTTAATAGCAACCTGGCTGGCAGTATCAGTGGATTTGAGAATATTACTGGCTCCTTATTCATAGATACACTGACCGGCGATAATCTGGCGAATACTATTACCGGACTGGCTGGTAACGACCAACTTGCTGGCCTCAATGGCAATGACACCTACATCTTTGGCGATGGCTGGGATGTGGATAATGTGGTTGACTCTGCCGGGATAGATACATTCGATTTCTCCGGAGTTACCGTTCCCGGCAGCACTGCGCTGACGTTCACCTTTGATGCTGCTACCGTTACAATTACCGATACCGGCACCGATCAGGTCAATGCCACCAGTGCGATTGAAAATTATATTGGTGGTCCAACGGCTGATACCTTTGCGTTCAAGAACGGCGCCGTGGTTGCTGGTTTCATTCATGGCAAGTTTGGCACAGATACCCTGGATTACAGCGGTTATGGAAGTGCCCGTAATATCTCATTATCTGCTGCGGGGACAAATGACGGTTTTGCTGGCGCAGAGACGACGATCACAGGTGATTTTGACGATATTGATGCAATGATTGGATCGAGTGGCAGCGACACCCTGACTGGGTTGGCCAGTGCGAGCACCTATGTGGTCAATGCCGTCAATGCCGGAACGTACACCAATACAAGCGTCAATTTCACTTTCCTGGGCGTTGAAAATTTGATTGCAGGCAACGGTTACGATACTTTGGATTTCAGTGGTTTCGGATCGGCGCGTAATGTGATCTTAACGAGTGTGGATGCCACCGGCTTTAGTGGAAATGATCCCAGCATTAACTTTGCCGGGATGGATAACCTGATCGGTACCTCGTTCACCGATGTGCTCACGGGGATGAACGCGACATCCACTTGGGAGTTAAATGGCTCCTACCGCTATCTTACAGGAATCTCCAGCCTGGACTTCTCGGCCTTTGAAAACCTGACCGGCGGCACGGGAAGCGACACCTTTGAAATTTTGGCAGCTCACATTGGAAAGCTGGATGGCGGTGATGGCCTTGATAGTTTGGATTACAGTCTCTTCACGAACCCGATCAATATAGTCCTGAACGCGCTAGGCATTCCTGACGGTTTCGATGGAACTGAGTCCGGGAGCATTACCAACGGTTTTGCAAATATTAATACGATCCTGGCAAATAGCGCGCTTCGGAGTAGTAACTCGCTAACCGGTATGAGTGTCGCATATACCTGGAATATTTCCCCCGCCCTGACCCAATATGCCTTCTCCACTCATACGCTTGACTTTTTCGATTTTGGGATTATCCGCGGTGGTAGTGCAGTAGATACATTCATTATCAGCGGCAATAGCCAATTCTCATTATTCGGTGGTGCGGATAATGACGTATTTATCTTACGCG
>CALCSH010000216.1 GCA_937893815.1 uncultured Anaerolineae bacterium
GGTTTCGCTGTCGCCGCGGGCAATGCCAATCAGGTCATCGTCTTCGCCGCTGCCGACCGCGCCAATAATGGTTGTCGTCAGACCTGCCAGACGGGTGACATTGAAGGGAGCTGATTTGATATATGGAATTTGTGCCCCAGCCATATTCAACCCGGCGATTTGCCCTTGTTGGCGGGCTGGTCCCCACAAACTATCGATATTGTAGCGCTCGGTTAGCGGATCAAATATTTGGGCGACATCACCAGCGGCATAAATATCAGGCTGGCTGGTTTGCAGTAATTCATTGACCAGAATGCCGCGTTCCACCTGCAACCCGAGAGCAACGGCTAATTCAGTACGCGGGCGAATACCTACGGCAATCGCAACCATCTGGCAGGGAATTTGGTGACCGTCTTGCGTGAGCACGCCGCTTACGTGCCCGTGTTTGCCGATAATCTGCGTGGCTTGCGTATGATAGTGAATTTGCACGCCATCTTCTCGCAGACGTGTTTCGATCACGCGCGATTCTTCTTCCTCGAGCACGTTGCTCCAGTAGCGGTCTCGGCGTAAGAGATAATGTACATTTATCTTGCGGGCAGCCAGCCCTTCCACAATTTCCAGGGCCGTTATCCCGCCGCCGATGACGACCGCCGCACGCGCTTTACGGGCCAGTTTGATGATATGGCGCGTATCGGCCAGATTATCAAGTTTCACCACACCTTCCAGATCGTTTCCGGGCAGTTTTGGCCAGGCGGCATAGGCTCCGGTCGCGATGAGCAAATGATCATAGGGCAGGTATTTCCCATTGGTGATCTGAACCCGGTGCGCGTCTGGATCAATCTGAGACGCGCGGCCATGCACGATGCCGATATTTAATTTTTGCAAGGCGCTGCGCCGAAGTGGAAACAACCCATCTTCGGGGAGTTCTTTGGTCAAGTAATAGGCTAGCCCGGGGCGCGAGTAATACAGATCGTGCTCCTCGCCAATTAACGTGATGGAGGCCTTTGGCAACTGCTGGCGAAGAGCTTGCGCCGCGGCAATGCCTGCTACGCCTGTGCCGATGATGACAAAATCTTGAGTCATGCGCTGCCTCCTTCGTCATAGGAGCGCGTGACCTCAAAGCTCAGCACACCACGCGGGCAGCGTGCTACACACTCACCACAAGTCAGGCAGTGCCGATCTTTTACCGGCTGTCCCAGCCAGGCATGCATGCGTACATCAATTTCGATAGGGCAGTGATACGAGCAGATGCCACATTGTACACAACGCGCCGTTTCTGGGACGACATAGCCTTTGGCTAAGGCTTGATGGCGCGTATTTTCGTGATGAAAAAGACCTTTAAGACTCAATATTCTTCCCTTCGTACGCAGGTTCTATCGAATAAGCCGTGTAGATTTCGTAATCATATCACCATTTATAGTACACTGAAGATTTTGATTTAAGGGTCTCTGGGAATCCCCGTGGTAGTAGTACAGATTTAGGGGTATTGGGCGTGCGGAGCACGCCCTATACCCCTAAATCTGGGGTTCTCACGGCAGTTCCCAAAGAACCATATTTAATCATCATCATCTTCACCGCCACCGCTGCCACCGCCTTCACTCCCGCTACCTTCGTTTCCACCTTCGTCGCCACCCTCCGCTCCGCCCCAACTATTCGAGCTGTGACATTGGGAACATTGGGCACTGGTTGAAGGGTGATCGCCGCCCGGCGCGCTGTGGCATGCCCGGCAATCCGAAGCGCCTGAATGATTGAAATTCCAGTTATTGTTATTATGACATTGCGAGCACTGCCCGCCGTAGTGACCACCTGGTGCACTATGGCACGACTGACAATCGGTGAACCCGGCATGATTAAACGATGCATTGCGCCACGCTGTGTTGGGGTTGTGGCAACTTGAACAGGCTCCCCCGTAGTGATTGGCTGGCGCGCTGTGGCAGGATTGGCAATCGGTAAACCCGGCATGATTGAACGTGGCATTGCTCCATGCTGTATCCGGGTTATGACAACTCGAACACTGTCCGCCGTAGTGATTAGCCGGTGCGCTGTGGCAGGATTGGCAATCGGTAAACCCGGCATGATTGAACGTGGCATTGCTCCATGCTGTATCCGGGTTATGACAACTCGAACACTGTCCGCCGTAGTGATTAGCCGGTGCGCTGTGGCAGGTTTGACAGTCGGTGAACCCGGCATGGTTGAACGTGGCAGTACTCCATTGGTTGTCTGGGTTGTGACAGTTCGAGCATTGCCCGGGATAATGATTGGTTGGTGCGCTGTGACAGGTTTGACAATTCGTAAAACCTGCATGGTTGAAAACCGCATTTCCCCACCCACCGTCGGTGGTATGGCACTGGGAACATTGTCCAGGATAATGATTGGCGGGCGCATCGTCGTTATGGCAATTTGCGCAATCAGTCGCGCTCGCAGCGCTATGATCGAAGATGGCATCTTGCCAATTTGTGGGTGCGTGACAGGCAGCACAATCTCCGGCGTAATGGCCCGTGGGGATTTTGTCCGCGTGGCAGGCCTCGCAAGTGGTTGCGGTGCCCTGATAATCGCCGGATGTATGGCAAGCCTCACACTCTGCTGTGGCATGCGCGCCTTCGAGCGGGAAGAAGGCATGTTCATCGCCGGGGCTGCCCGCCGGGAAAGGCACGGCCATGGGGTCAAGCGCTGGATCGTTTGTACCGGGGATGGGTGTTGTCTGGGATTGATTTTGCGGCTCCGCGGGATTCAGACTGATAATCTGATTAAAATCTTGGTCACTGAATGTGGAATCAGCGATCAAGGTTTGGAACGTGCGAACTTTGGCGTGCGCGGCGAAGAGAGCGGTTTGCTCTTCAGTGGAGGTGGGTG
>CALCSH010000217.1 GCA_937893815.1 uncultured Anaerolineae bacterium
TACTATTGACTACTTCTTTCATTTCCGCACGACGTGGATCAGCAAGAATTGACCGATTTCCTAATGCCCGCGGCCCCCACTCGAATCTGCCGTGAGAAAGACCGATCACTTTGCCATTTACCAGCGCGTCAACTGCCCGGTCTAGCAAAGCTTCTTCGTCCGGGATGTGTTGATACCGCGCTCCAACCTTCTTGAGCGTGTTTTCAACCTCCTCGTCGCTGTATTCCTCCCCCCAGTAGGCATGCTCCATCACAAATTTACGCGGATTGTGCAGCAACTCATGATAAACATAAAGCGCTGCTCCCAGCGCCCCGCCAGCATCCCCAGCCACTGGTTGAATAAAAAGCTCTTCAAATGGGGTTTCCATGAGTATGCGCCCATTAGCAACCGAATTCAAAGCCACGCCGCCAGCCATACACAACCGCTTCAACCCGGTTTGTTGATAAAGCGCATTCGCCATTGTGAGTAGCGTCTCTTCCGCTACTTTTTGAATACTGGATGCAACATCGGCATAATATTGGTTCTTCTGAACATGGGGATCGTTAGGATCTGCGACATCGGGGTCGGTCTGTGTGGTAATAAATTCTGAATTTACCGGACGGGGTTCCCCAAAAAGATCCACAAATTTCTTATTAAACGTGTTCTCGGGTGAATAATGGTAGCTAAAATAATCCATATTCACCCAGAAGCTGCCATCCATCTGCACTTTAAAAAGATTCTTATAAATTTTATCAAGGAAACGTGGCTCACCATAAGGCGCCATCCCCATAACCTTATATTCGCCTTCATTGACCTTAAATCCTAAAAAGGCAGTGAATGCCGAGTACAACAAACCCAAAGAATGTGGGAAGCGCTGTTCATGGGTTAGGGTGATCGCATTGGTATTACCATCCTTCCAACTGGCTTGCCCCCGTCCGACAGCCGATGTAGTCCACTCTCCAACACCATCAATCGTCAAAATCGCCGCTTCTTCAAAAGGTGAGCAATAGAAAGCGCTCGCAGCGTGAGCCATGTGATGATCGGTGAATAATACTTTCTCAGCAGGCACGCCCAATTCTTTCATTAGGCGAGATTTAATCCATAACTTCTCGTCAAACCAAGCGATCATGGCCTCACTGAAGGTGCGCCACGAGCGGGGGAATGTCCCTAAAGATGTGCGTAAGATACGATCGAATTTAACCAATGGCTTCTCGTAGAAAACCACATAATCAATATCGCTGCTGGCGATTCCTGCTTTACTCAAGCAAAACTGGATAGCTCGACTTGGAAAACTATGATCATTCTTTTTGCGGCTGAAGCGCTCTTCTTGTGCAGCCGCTACAAGCACACCATCATCGAGCAGGGCAACTGCCGAATCGTGATAAAAACAAGATACACCAAGAATGTACATTTAGACTCCCATCCAGTTAGAATTGTTTTCGGGCTGCGTCAAGACTTTTGTCTGCCACTGGTATATCCACCCAAAAAGTAATTTCGTTTGTGGGCTTAATGCGTAATGGATCACTAGCTAAACGCATAGGAATGCCAAACGGAGCCACTACAATCAAATAGAAAAATGCAAGCAGCATACGGCTCTGATAATTTCCCATTTCAGCAGCAAACGCTTTCCAGCGTTCCCACAACTGACGTAACCCAGACATATGCTGACGACTCAATGAATCATTTTTCGTGTTCTGATAAATGCTCCTGCGTCCAATTGTAAATATACTCCCCATCAACACACCAATCAGGAGCCAGGCCAGCACTGCAAGCCATTTACCAAGTGCATTGCGAGTAATGATGGCGCCAACCCACAACACAACAATAATCAAAACATCGAGCAAGAGAGGTTTGACTATTTTGTTTTTTCCAGCTACCGTTACTCCACTGGAATAACCGACTAAAGTTAAAAGAATCAGCGCGAGTCCGCTAAGAAAATCCATCAGAGACCTCAATTTTCACTAGAATAAAGTGTATATAAACGGCGCTATAGCAGAGCCTTGAGCAAAGACTAGCAAAACCACAAACAAAACCAGAACTACAATCATGGGGAGCATCCAGTAAACCTTGCGTTGCCAAAAGAATTGCATCAACTCACCCAGTATGCCCAATTTGTTCAGAATGTCTTTACCGCGGCCAGATTTCTGTTCACTCATTTTTGCCTCCTGGGCCATTAGAACTAGCAAGTGATTTTATCTGACGGCTATAGGGTTGTCAATCGGAATTTTCAATCATCAGCATCACAAGCCCCTCGATGCACAGTCGTTGACGTCGCAACGGTGATCAACAAAAGAGAGCAAAAAATATGGATATGAGCTGCTGGGGTACAATGAAGCGAAAATTTATACGGAAAATTTCACGAATGCCTATGAGTCACAAATCATCAATGCGAACGTTTAGTGGTGAACTGTTCATTATTTTAGCCGCTGTATTCTGGGGTACTACCGGAACCAGCCAGGCCTTCGCGCCGCAGGGAGCATCCTCGCTCTCGATTGGTGCGATTCGGTTGGCGATTGGCGGGTTGGCGTTATTTGGGTTCGCACGCTGGCGCAAACAAACGGTACGCGCAGCGAAGTGGCCTCTGGCAGCCACTTTGCTCTCAGGATTGAGTATGGCCGCTTATAATCTTTTTTTCTTCGCCGGAGTCGCCAAAACCGGCGTAGCCGCGGGGACGATTGTCACCATCGGCTGTTCGCCGATTTTAGCTGGCCTCTTGGGATGGGCTGTCCGCAAAGAAAGCCCCGGTTGGAAATGGGGCTTGGCGACGGCATTGGCCATCAGCGGCGGGATACTCCTGGTAATCCCTGACCATCAACAGCTTAGCGTAGATCCGATCGGCATCGGCTATGCGCTGCTTTCTGGGCTTGCATATGCTATCTTCGCCGTTTCCAGTAAAAACCTTCTCGATAGGGTTCAACCTGAAGTCGCCATGGCGGTGGTATTTTGTCTGGGAGCAGCACTGCTTTCTCCCCTGCTTTTCACTCAAGATTTATCCTGGCTGATTGAGCCACGGGGCATCGCAACAGCACTGCATCTCGGTTTATTCGCCACTGCGGCGGCCTATCTTCTTTTTGGACGCGGATTGAAATTAATTCCAGTCGCCAAAGCCACAACTTTAACCCTGGCCGAACCGCTAACTGCCAGCCTGTTAGGAATTTTTGTGCTGGGCGAACGCTTCAACGCTAACGCCGGAATTGGGATTGGTTTGATCTTCTCCGGATTGATGTTACTCTCTATCCGTACACTCACTTTTTCCTCTCGTAAAAATCAATAAAGAGCAGTCCGCTACACGCTGTCGTTTCTAGGGAACTACACAGGCGGTCGAAAAAGCTTCGCCGCCTGAATATCGCACTTTTACACGCTATGACAATGGAATATATTTCAAACCTGTGCCTGTATTGAACAAAACCACAGTCTCATCGGGCTGCACCCAGCCTTTATCTTTCAATTGCATCAAACCCGCCAGGGTTGCCGCGCCTTCGGGCGCGGCAAAAATACCTTCTCGCGAGGCCAATATTTTCTGAGCGGCTAACAGTTGCGCATCACTTACCGCGATAGCCGTACCGAGACTCTCACGCAAATCATCGAGGATAATCTTGTCAGCAAAACTCTTGGGGACACGCAACCCCGAAGCCACCGTCGTCGCTCCGTTCCAGAATTCGCTGCCAGAGGCGTCTTCTTCAAAGGCTTTGATGATCGGAGCACACCCGGCGGCCTGCACAGCCACCATGCGCGGCCGTTGGTTGGATTCCAGCCAGCCGAGGGTCTCCATCTCATTGAAGGCTTTCCACATTCCTACCAGTCCCGTGCCGCCCCCTGTCGGGTAGACAATCACATCCGGCAAAACCCACCCAAATTGTTCGGCCAGTTCATAGCCCATAATCTTCTTGCCTTCTGTGCGATAAGGTTCTTTGAAAGTAGAAACATCGAACCAGCCTTCCGCCTGGGCTTTTTCCCGCGCCAGCTTGGCGGCGTCGCTGATCAAGCCATCCACCAACTCAACCGTTGCTCCCGCGATCTGACTTTCATATTGATTGGCGTAAGGTGTATCAATTGGCATAAAAATATATGCCTGCATGCCACCCCGCGCAGCGTAGGCCGCCATTGCCCCGCCCGCATTGCCCGCTGTGGGAATGATGACTTTGGTGACGCCTAATTCTTTGGCTTTCGAAACTGCCGCCGCCAGACCGCGCGCTTTGAATGTTCCTGTGGGATTGATGCTCTCATCCTTGACGTAAAGATTTCTCAGCCCAAGATCATTGCCCAGGGAAGCAAGATGTAGCAACGGGGTATCTCCCTCCCCTAGAGAAATTATATTTTCCTGAGCCAACACCGGCAAAACTTCTCGCCAGCGCCACATCCCTTTGGGCCGCCGCACAATTCTCTCGCGATCCACCTCTGTACGCACCCTCCCCAGGTCATAACGCGCCAACAACGGGGCCTGGCAGTTTTGACAAAACGTTTGCACAAGCGCGGGGTCAAAACTTTTCCCGCAGGCCGAACACTCCAAATGATCCAAGTACGACATTCGTTTCTCCCTGTCCACACGTATAAAAAAAGCCCTGAGCAGCTTTCACAGGCTGTTGCTCAGGGCGAATTGTACCAGTATAACGGCACAGGCCAAACTAAAATGTGCGCGACCACTCACGATGCCAGCGCTCGATAACCACTTTGGTTTGGGTATAAAACTCAACCGAGTGGCGGCTCTGGCCGTGCAGCGTACCAAAGAAACTATCTTTCCAACCGCTGAAGGGGAAGAAAGCCATCGGCGCGGCCACGCCGATATTGATGCCCACATTCCCAGCCTGTACATCGTAGCGGAAACGCCGCGCTGCCGCGCCACTCTCCGTGAACAGACAGGCCATATTGCCATATTGCCCCTGGTTGACGATCTCAATCGCCTGATCGAGTGTATCCGCCTGAATCAGCGAGAGCACCGGGCCAAATATTTCAGTGCGGGTGACTTCGCTCTGAAGCGGCAGATCTTTGAGGATGGTGGGGCGTAGAAAATTTCCATTGGGATAAGCCGAAACCTGGGCCTGACGCCCATCCAGCAGCAGGGATGCGCCATCAGCGATACCCTGTTCGATGAGACCCTGAATGCGGGTCTTGCTCTGGGGTGAGATGACCGGCCCCATGTTGATTCCATCATCGAGGCCGAACCCCACCACGCGCTGCGCCGCGGCTTCAGCGATTGCTTCAGGGAAGGTATTGCGCGCATCCCCAACCACAATCACCGTCGAGGCTGCCAAACAGCGCTGACCGGCGTTGCCGAAGGCGCTATCGGCAACAATTCGAGTGGTCATATCCATATCGGCATCGGGCAGCACCACCAACGGATTTTTGGCACCGCCCTGAGCCTGAACGCGTTTACCATTGGCCGCGCTGCGGCTGTAGATATGGCGCGCCACAGGCGTTGAACCGACGAAACTTACCGCCCGCACTAACGGATGATCGAGAATGGCATTCACCGCCACCGGCCCGCCGTTGACCAGATTGACCACTCCAGGTGGCAGTTGCAGTTCATCAAGCAGCTCGAAAATCTTTTTCATGGTCAGCGGGCAGCGTTCGGAGGGCTTCACCAGCACGCTATTGCCGGTTGCCAGGGCGTAGGGCAGAAACCAGAAGGGAATCATCCCCGGAAAGTTGAACGGGGCGATAATCGCGGCAACACCCACTGGCTGGCGGATCATATATTCATCGATGCCGGAGGCGATGTCTTCCGAAAATTCGCTTTGCATCATCGCTGGGATGCCGCAAGCCACTTCGACATTCTCGATGGCGCGGCGCATTTCGCCTTTGGCTTCGCCGAGGGTTTTGCCATTTTCGAGGGTGATGATGCGTGAAATCTCTTCGAATTCAACTTCGAGTATATTTTTTAACTCAAAGAGATACTGCACCCGCTCAACCGCCGGGGTTCGCCGCCAGGAATGAAACGCCGTCTGGGCAGCCAGTGCGGCCCGATCGACATCTTCCACAGTCGAAAGCGGCACCCGCCCCAGAACTTCGTTGACGGCCGGATTAAGAATATCCAACACTTCGCTGCCTGAGGCGGCTACCCATTGACCATTGATGTAGTTTTTTAGTAATTCCATAATTATTCCAGTACCATAGTCTGACTCTACTGCAAAAAGCCGATGACGGAGATGTCCGCCGGAATATATGCACGGTAGTTTTTTCAGTGGAGTCATAGTCTGTAACTTACCACAGCGATAGGAGAAAAAAGTGGGGCACATTTCTCGAGACGCTTTTCGATTGAAAATCGTTTGGATCGTGTTCCCCACCTGGATTATTCTTTGTCGCCGTGGTTTTATTTTATGCTCCGTGCAAATTAATTGCCTACCGGCTTGGTGACTGTCACCTGGGTGACAATGCCGCGCGTCTCCAAATCTGCGAAGAAAGGCTCCGGATCAAAGGCGACCTCCGGCGGGTATACGCCCGGCTTTACGCGCCCAGCGGCCAACCAAATAGCTGCCAGGGCAGGTGCAACTCCAGTGGGCAGTGCCCCTTTTACGGTCAGCGTGCCCAAACGGTAGGTAACGTCTTTCCCATCTTTGGTGCCTTTCACCTCGGTCACAATTTCCTTGACCCAATCCGGGGCCTGATTTTTGGGCGGGGCCAGAAAATCGACGATTGGCGGGACATAGTTGCCCATCATGGCAACCGTGAACTCGCGCGGCGTAATTTTGGCTCCGGCCACATCCACAGGTTCTTTCCCTGCAAAACCAAATTCTGCCAGTACATTGACTTTATCGACAGTTTCTTTAGCCATGCCCCAATAGTTGATCTTGAAGAAACATTCCTTGACACCTTTATCCTTGAACGTGATCGGAATGGTGGCGACCTCGGAGTGCAATGAGTAGTGCATTGGCAACAGGCCGACCGGGGCCGCGAACCAATAATCTTCGAAGCCAGTGAGCGGCTTTTCAGCCACGAACTCGCCATCACGGAATACCATCGGCGAGAGCGTTAGCTCGTCGATGATGGTGGGTACGGCGTAGGTAAATCGCACATCATCTGGCGCAGGCGGTTTAATCCCGTCATAGATGCGGATATACTCGATGGAATCCAAACGGTCGGCGGCGTAGCGCGATTGGATATTGGGTATGCCTGGTGCAGAACCCATACCCAGGACGGCGCTGAGGCCCTTCTCGGCGAAGCGTTCGCTAAGCTTGAGTTGCTTCAAAGTGGTATGGAACAGCCCGCCCATATCGGTGTAGTGCGCCCCCGCCTCGAGGCAAGCTTCCATAATTTGCAGGTTGGTGTAATAAACGGTGGCATTCAGGCAGGTATCAGCTCCCTGAAGCACTTTCACCAGTCCGGCGTGGTCATTAACATCCACGAACTGGATGCTGATTTTGGGACTTTTGATAAAGTCCGCCACGATTTTGGCGTTTTCGAGATTGAAGTCGGCGATGATAACTTCGTCAACACGGTCGTCCCCTGCCAGGTCTTGTACAGCGATGCAGCCCATTTTACCGGCGCCGCCTAAGACTACGATACGCATACTATGATCCTCCAAAAAGATTTACCACGGAGACACAGAGAGCACTGAGATATTTGAAGGCCTCACGGAGATTTTTTCTCTGTGATCTGGCACCAATCTTCGTACACTTCATGACTTCATAGTTTAATTTTTTTTACAGAACTCTCCGGACAATGCCATTCTTAAGAACTGGAACATTGAAATTGATCAATAGCCCAACTCTGCAACCGGTTAATTTCAAGTAGGTCAGCAATTGGGCTTCATGAATGGGAGCCAGCGTCTCAATCGCCTTTAGTTCAATAACAACTTTCCCATCCACAATAAAATCCGTTCGATATCCAGCGTCTAATTGAGTATTTTTATAAACAACTGGAACGATTACCTCCCGTTCAAACCGTATACCGCGCAAAGTTAGTTCATGCGCCAGACAATATTGATAAGCCGATTCGAGCAATCCCGGCCCCAAATTGCGATGAACTTCAATCGCTGCGCCAATGATCTGCTGCGTTAAATCAGCTTCGTAGAGATTATGTTTCATTACCCGATTCTAATTACAGAGACACGGAGGGTTTTCTCTGTGTACTCCGTGTCTCCGTGGTTACTACTGAATCCAAGCTATACCCAGTTCGGCCAGTTTTTCGGTAGTTGGTTTTCCACTGGCCATATCCCATCCGGCCATTTCGTAATATATATCTTTGGCCGTCTCCAGTTCTTGCTCGGTGAGATGAACGCCGTCGCTGGCGCCGCCTTTGAGCGGTTGATACAACTTTTTGGGCAGTATGTCATCGGCGCGGGTGAAACCCTCACGGGCGTTGAAGGCTTGCAGCATATTCAGGCGCCGCTCACCGACGGTGAGTAACTCCTCTATCGTGACATCCCACCCGGTAACTTTGCTGGTCATCGCCGCCAACTGCTCGGTATCCATCAGATGCCAAGAGGGGCCATAAACAAACTGGCAGACCGATACCGAATCCAGCGCCGAGTAAAGATATTGCGTAGTCAAGGCAAACTGTATAGTTTCGCGGTTCATGCCCTCAGCCTTGTCACCATCTATCAGACCGATTTGCGCCATACGCTCCGGATAATCGCCATAGGATGGATCGTGTTCACTGGATTGATGATCGGCGCCGAAGGGATTGACGGCGTATATCAACCCCAGTGAACGTTTGGTTTGCGGCATGTGGGCGGGCATTTCCTGCTTCTTGGTGGTCACCACCAAATCCTGCCCCACGCCCAATTTTTCAGCCGCCCGCGCCGAACCTTCGGCCAATACATCGCCGAAACCTTCCCGCCGGGCAATCATCGCCACCATCTTGACCATCGCCACCGCGTCACCGTAGCGCAACTCAATGCCACCAGTATCCGCCGCCGTTAGCAGGCCATGCTCAAAGCAATCCATTGCCCAGGCGATCGTCGCTCCGCACGATATGGTATCCATGCCGTATTGGTTGCAAAGCTGGTTGGCCGTGGCAATCGCTTCAAGATTATTCACATCGCAATACGAGCCAAAGGTTGAAAGCGTTTCATATTCCGGGCCGCCGTAACGCGCCTCGGACTGGAACGGGCCATCGAGTACTTCGACCACCCGCTTGCAACGCACTGTGCAAGCATAACAGGTATCGCGCTCTTTGAGAATTTTATCGGTCATCGTCGTGCCCTGGATCGCTTCCCACTGATCAAATGAACCGCTATCCCAGTTGCGTGTCGGTAGGCCGCCGGATTCGTTCTGGTAAGCCAGAACATCCGCCGTACCATTGATGCCCATTGTGAAAACATCTGAGTCGGGGAAATTTTGCGAACCCCAACGAGCCAGGTCATTCAGGCCCTTCGAATCGGCCACCGGCAGGCGTTTACTGCTGCCGCGCACAGCAATGGCTTTTAGGTTTTTGGAAGCCATCACTGCCCCCATTCCATTACGTCCGTGGGCACGGTTGGCCATACTCATAATGGCCGCAAAAAGCACGCCATTCTCTCCAGCCAGACCGGTTTGCAAAACATGATATTTTTTATCGTCCATTTCCGCTTTGATGAGATCGTCCACCTCGGCGGTATCTTTGCCCATGAGATGGGCGGCGGGATGGAATTGGGGTTGGCCGTCCTTAATTGAGAGATAGACTGCCTCCGGGGCGCGTCCATGAATTACGAGGGCGTCGAACCCAGCGAATTTCAACTCCGCAGGGAAAAAACCTCCCGACTGCGAGTCGCCCACTCCATCCGTCAGCGGCGATTTGGCCGTGGCCGTCAATCGACTCTGGCCAGATACCGGCGCGCCGGTGACAACACCAGTCGAGAAGACCAGGGTATTCTCTGGCCCAAGGGGGTCGGCGTGCGCCGGGGTATGCTTGAAGAGATAGTGCATCCCCATTGCGCTGCCACCCATATATTTGCGGTAGAACGCCTCGGGAGGTGTCTCTACTTCAAAGCGGGCTTCATCCAGATAAACGTGCAGTATTTTTCCGATATATCCGTAAGGCATATAACACCTCCAAAATTAGGTAATCGACCAACTGGCTAACCTTGGTTAATTCGAACGTTATTTCGCTGCCTTGACCGCGTCATTAAATTTATTCAACGTCTCAGCAACATCGGCCTCGCTTAATGCGGCGCACAGGAACCAGGGTTCGCGCCCATCGGCATCGGGCTGAACACCGTTTGCGATCAACCGCATCGAAATCTTGTCGTAGAGTTCAGCATCCCCATGAATATAGTCGCGGAATTCGCGCGGTTCTTCATCGGTACCGAGGAGAATCCCCAGCATGGAGGGCACACCCGTAATCACATGCGGGATACCTTGTTCCGTAAGTACCTCGTCTAGCCCTTCCATCAGGATGGTTCCACGGGCATTGATCCCCGCAATAATCGGCTCATTTTCGAGAATTTCCAGCGTGGCATCTGCGGCGGCGACACCGGCCACATTCCCGGAATAGGTGCCGCCGTGAGCGGTCGTTCCGGGATTAATCGTCATCATGATTTCTTCCTTGCCGCCGATCGCCGCAACCGGGAAACCATTCCCCAACGATTTGGCATAGGTCGCCAGATCAGCTTTGATGCCGAAATATTCCTGCGCCCCGCCATTGGCAATGCGAAAACCGGTTTTGACCTCATCGAAGACCAGCACAACGCCGTATTGATCGCACAGTGCCCGCATACCTGTTAGAAATTCTGGTTTGGGCATAATGCCAGCGGCGTTGCCCATAATCGGCTCGAGGAAGATGGCAGCAATTTCTTCGCCATATTTTGCCAGGGTTTCTTCCAGGCGTTCCAGATCGTTGTAGGGCAAATTGAATACATAATCACCAATCGCTTTGGGAATCCCCAGGCTCATCGGCGCCTTGCGGAAATCATCGCGCGAGCCTAATTGCTCCTCGCTGGACGAAGCTGTACCGAACATGAAATAGTCAATCATGCCGTGGTACTGGCCTTCGAATTTGATGAATTTCTCGCGCCCGGTATAGGCGCGGGCAATCCGCAGGGCATGAAAAGTAGCCTCGGTACCGGTATTGGTCAGGCGCACTTTATCCACACCCGTCAGACGCTTGATGCGTTCGGCCACGCTGATTTCTAACGGCGTTGTCCAGGCGAACAGGTTGCCGCCTTCAATGGCTTCCTGCACACGTTGGGTAACTCGTGGGTCAGCGTGTCCAAGAATCACCGGCCCAAAGGCCAGGCGATAGTCAATATAACGCTTGTCATCCATATCCCAAATATAGGCACCCTGGCCGCGCTTGATAATCAGGGTGTCGTCATCGCCCCAGTAGCGAAAATTCGAGTTTACGCCGTGGGGAATATGTTGTTTTGCTTTTTCGAACAAATCATGGGTGATCGGGCCTTGCAGGGTCATAGGGAGTATCTCCGGGGGTAAATAATAAATAGGGAGTAGGGAGTAGGGAGTAGGGAGAACCCACTATTCCCTACTCCTTACTCCCTACTACCAGTCAAATACACTATCCAAATCTTCTTCGCTTACATCAAAAACTGCGCCAGTGGGCGGCAGGGCTTCACGGGTTAGCCATTCGGGCAGGCGGTCGTGGGCGGCGGTGAACCCGGCTCGGCGGTTAAATTCACGTTCCAATTGCAGGGTTTCGCGGCCCAGCACCTGCAAAATATCATTGCCAACGTTCCATCCATAGCGAGCGTTGAGCAGGGAGGCAATCGTCTCCGGGGGCGCGGCGGCGAAGCCAAACCCGGCGAAGATGCAGGCCCCCAGGGTGTCGTATCCGGCCATATTGATCTGCGCGCCGCGCGAGAGAGCCGCCTGACCCTCCGGCTTGGTATGATCCACCTGAGCGCGGATGGTCAGCCCGGCGGTATGGTCTGCGCCTTGTGGCGAAGTGGCGTAGGTCACGCCGGTGCCCTTGATGGCGCGCGGATCATAAGCGGAGATGGCCTGGCCTTTGGCGGCGGGAACCCGCTCCACACCGAGGACGCGTCCGGTGGTGGTGGCTCCACTGCCCAGAATCCGCCCGAGGGGAGTACCCTCCCGGATTTCAGCAATCAACTCCAAGGCGCGTCCGCCATTCCCCCATTCGAGCAGGCCAGCGTCAGCCGCCACACCCAACGCGGCACCCACTTCAATCGAATCCAAACCCAAATCGTTGACGGCCCAATTCATGCGGGCGACCGTATCGAGATCGCCGATGCCCAGGTTGGAACCCATCAGGCCAATCGTCTCATACTCGAGCGGCGAAACCAGCGATTTGCCATCTGCGCCACCGTAATTATTCGAGCAGCGGATGGCGCAGCCCGCCATGCAGGCGTGGGTGGCCTGGCTCTCGCCGCCGCGTGCCAGTAGCAGGTCGCGCATATACTCGCCGCTAATTTTCTCGGCGCCTTCGAACTCGCCGCTGGAAAAGTTACGTGTGGGCAGCGCGCCAAAATGATTGGTCAGATTAGTCATGGCGGCGGTGCCATAGTCGGCGTAGGTTTTCACCTGCGGGTGGCTGGTGAGGGCTTTGTTATAGGCTTTTTGGGCGGCGCGGAAGGCGGGCAGATCGGCAATGGGCGGCTTTTCTCCATCGGCAGCGTCAACCACGATGGCTTTGATGTGTTTCGATCCCATCACCGCGCCCAGGCCGCCACGCGCCGCGATGCGCGAGGGCAGGCCGTCTTTGTCGTTATTTTGAATGCCCGCCGAGGCCAGCCCCATCTCGCCGCCGGGGCCGATCAGGGCAATGGCCGCATCGGAGCCGAATTCTTGGGCCAGTTGTTTGGCGGATTCAAAGACGCCCAGGCCAAACAGGTGAGAGGCATCTTCAAAGCGGATGCCTGCTTGTGAGAGGTGGATGGTCCACCAGCCTTCGCTCTGGGGTTGGTCTTCGATAATCAGGGCGTGAATTCCCAATCGAGCCAGTTGCAGCCCCGTGCGCCCTCCGGCATTGGCCTCTTTGATGCCGCCGGTCAACGGGCTTTTGCCGCCAATCGAGATGCGATCGAGCGACGAAAGCATATGCCCGACCAGCAAACCCGGCGCGAAAATGAGTTTATTGCGCGGGCCAAGCGGTTCGCAAGTAGCGTCGACTTCATCGAGCATAATCCGCGTCAGAAGTCCGCGTCCGCCGAGGTGCTGCCAGGTTTCTGGGACGGGTTCAATGCTGTATTCTTGGGTTTGGGTGTTGATTCGATAAATTTTCATAATTTTCGGTTGAAGGTTGAAGGTTGAAGGTTGGACTTTCAACCTTCAACCTGTAACGAAATCATTGTGCGGTGTTGCCACCATCGACGGGTAAGGCCGCGCCGGTGATATAGGAGGACATTTCACTGGCTAAAAACAGCACCGCCTGAGCAATTTCTTCAGCGCGGGCGGCTCGGCGCATGGGCAGGTGTGAGCTATCGCGCTGGATGTCGGCTTCGGTGACGGGTGGGCTGCCGCGGAAATAGCCATCTTCCAGCCAGCGTTCAACAACGGTATCGCCGGGGCAAACCGCATTGACGCGGATATTTTCGTGAGCGTGATCGAGCGCCATACTAC
>CALCSH010000218.1 GCA_937893815.1 uncultured Anaerolineae bacterium
ACCTGGCGTCAATTACCGGAAGCGATCGCGGCGCAAAAAGGTTTCGATGTCAATCGCATGCGGGTAATGGTAGGCCATCAATATCTCATCGGGGCGGTGGTGATGGGCGATCAAACTCTCTCTCGGCCCCTGCAACATCTCGTCGCTGAAAAAGTCGATATTTCCTCCATCCGAGATGACTTACTGGATACGCAAGCCAACCTTTCTGAAATTTTGCTTGATTTTTGGACTTCCTGGAGAAATGACCATGCAACGCAGTAACCGCGAATTGTGGCTGGCCTTGATTGCCATGCTGCTGATTACCCTGCTTTATTTATTTGTCACGAGTTATTACAGCACAATTCCATCGGCCAGCGGATTTTTTGGTCACGCTCTGGGAATAGTAGGATTTATCCTGATGCTGCTAACCGAAACGCTCTACTCCTGGCGCAAGCGCAGCCGCAGCGCCCGTTGGGGACGGATGGCTTCCTGGTTACGTTTTCATATTTTCACTGGGCTGGTTGGCCCCTATATGGTGCTGCTACACACTTCATGGAAATTCAACGGGCTGGCAGGAATTGTGACCCTATTTACGCTGATTATCGTACTCAGCGGAATTATAGGACGCTATATTTACACCGCCATCCCGCGCACGCCCGATGGAATCGAGATCGAGGCGCAGCAACTCTCGCAACAAATTCAAGCTTTGGAAAAGCAATTACAACAAATCACAGCGGAAAGCGATCAATCTACACGCGAAGTAGCCCGCCGGTTGGATGTGCTGCCACGAACCTCTGGCGCGCCTCTCCTAATCCTGTTGGGAAATACTTTTTATGAGTGGCGCTACCGCCAACAATGGCGCACCGAAAAACGCCGTCTCAACGCCGCCGCTCGCGCCCAGGCCGATCAATTGCAAAAAGTATTCAACCGACGTAACACCCTACGCCGCCAGGCCCAGACGATTGCCAACGCCCGCCGCCTGCTCGCATTGTGGCACGCTGTCCATATTCCAATTGGAGTGGCATTATTCGCTTCGGCTTTTGTTCATATCGGCGCGGCGCTCTATTATGCTACATTGCTACGATAACTGGAGAATTCTGTGGAAAAACCGTTGGGTTGCCTTTCGGTAAGTGGGTATCTGGTCACAATTCTTACGCTTGCCATCATCGGCGGGCTGATTTTGGCTCAGGGGGGCGCCATGTTCAGCCCCGGAGAACTGAATGCTCAAAATGCCGCGGCCCCATTGGGCGGGGTACTCTCGCATGCCGAGCTACAACACAATTGCGGAGCCTGCCACACCGCCCGCTGGCAAAGCAGCACCATGTCCGATCAATGCCTGAAATGCCATACCCAGATCGCCAGCCAAATCACCGATTCCCAAAGTCTGCATGGCTACCTGATGGCTGAACAAGGCACCACCTGCTATGCCTGCCACACCGAACATAATGGCCCCGATGCAATCCTGACTGTGATGCAGACGGAAAATTTCCCGCATGAAGTGGTGGGATTCTCGCTGGAAGGGCACGCCCAATTCGCGGATGGCGCATCCTTTGCCTGTGCGGATTGTCATCGGGACGGCGTGGCGAAATTTGAGTTGGCAGCCTGCGAAGAGTGTCATGCTACCCTCGATGCGGGTTTTACCCAATTCCATGTGGCTGCTTTTGGGCAAGAATGCCTGGGCTGCCATGACGGTATTGATACCTATGGAGCCGATTTCGACCACAACCAGTTCTTCGTTTTGGAAGGGGAACATGCCTCCGGTACATGCGGCGGTTGCCATCCGGGCATGCGCACAATGGTCGAATTTCAGGCCGCACCCCAGGATTGCTACGCCTGCCACGCCGCCGAAGACAAACACAACGGCGAATTTGGCATCAACTGCGAAGTTTGCCACACCCCTGTAGACTGGGAACAGGCTACCTTTGATCATGCCCTGACAAATTTCCCCTTAGAGGGCAAACATAGCAATGTGGCCTGCGAATCCTGTCACCAAAATAATATCTACGCAGGCACCCCACAAGATTGCTACACCTGCCATGCCAAAGATGATCAACATAACGGGCAATACGGCACCGACTGCGCCCTCTGCCACATCCCCGCAGATTGGAAACAGGCTACCTTCGACCATAATTTGAGCAATTTCCCGCTGGAAGGCGAGCATGTCAATATCGCCTGCGAAGATTGCCATCAGAATGGCGTCTATCAGGGTACCCCGCAAGATTGCTACGCCTGCCACGCCGAAGTTGACGAGCATAACGGACAATATGGCAACGACTGCGCCGCCTGCCACACCCCCGTAGATTGGAAACAGGCTACCTTCGATCACACGCTGACAGCCTTCCCGCTCACCGGAGCGCATAATTCTGTGGCCTGCGCCGACTGCCATCAAAACAGCGTATATGCTGGCACGCCGCAAGATTGCGCGGCATGTCATGCCGACCCGGTTTTCCATCTGGGGTTGTTTAGCAGCGTCTGTACCGATTGCCATACCACCACGGCCTGGTCACCGGCGGAATACAACCAGTCGCATACCTTCCCCTTCAACCACGGCGAAAGCGGCGTCAGCGCCTGCACGGTTTGCCACGATCCAACGCTGAACACATATACCTGCTATGGATGTCATGAACACACCCCCGCCAATATCGATTCAAAACACCGCGAGGAGGGCATCACCAACTACACGAATTGTATGGAGTGCCACCCCACCGGGCGCGAAGATGAAGGCGGGCATGGCGACTAACATTGTAGAGCAAGTCCTACCGTAATCAAAAAAGGTGTGCGTGGACAAATCACCCATGCACACCTTTTTTGATGGCATATCCTGACTCTACTGCAAAAACCCTTCACCGTCGAGAACGCGGAGAGCGCAGAGTTTTAAAAATGCGAAATCAGCAAAAAAGAAGCCATTTTTCTGCGAAATCGTCAAAAAATCTCGGCGTTCTCTGCGCACTCTGCGGTGAAAATGTCTTTTTGCAGTGGAGTCATATCCTGGATTTTGAAACTGCCGCGCTAGCCCATCCGCCCTGTAATATAGGCTTCGGTCAGTTCCTGATCCGGGTTTGTAAACAAGTATTCCGTCGGGTTAAATTCCACCAACTCGCCCAGCCAAAAGAACCCCGTTTGATCCGAAACTCGCGCGGCTTGCTGCATATTATGCGTCACAATCACAATTGTGTAGCGCGCCTTGAGTTCATGAATTAACTCTTCAATCTTGGCGGTGGCAATCGGATCCAACGCGGAGGCCGGTTCATCCATGAGGATCACTTCGGCTTCAACTGCCAGCACTCGGGCAATGCACAGGCGCTGCTGATGCCCCAGTGAAAGCCCCAAAGCATCTTCTCGAAGCTGATCTTTAACATCCTCCCACACGGCTGCCCGCATCAAACTGCGCTCTACAATTTCATCGAGTTCGACCCGATTGGTTGTCATTTTGAGTACCCGTGGGCCAAAAGCGACATTGTCATAAATACTCTGCGGGAATGGATTCGGCTTCTGGAAGACCATCCCCACCCGCTGGCGCAAGAATGCCAAATCCATGTCCGGGGCATAGATATCCTCCCCATCCAGTAAAATCTGCCCTTCAATGCGCGTCCCCGGAATGGTATCGTTCATACGATTGAGACAGCGCAAATAGGTAGATTTTCCACAACCCGAAGGGCCGATCAGCGCCGTCACTTTTTGAGGCAAAATATCCATATTGATCTGGCTCAAGGCTTTGCTGGCACCGTAGTAAAAATTTAAATCACGGATGGTGAAGATTGGTGGTTTGCTCATGCAGAGATTATACACAAAGGATTGTTCCCTGCGTAGAGTTTCGCTTTTCATAGTTCACTTGTGTCCGATTTTATTTGCGGCTATAATCTGCATCCCATGAAATATTTCTGGATTCCCCCATTATTTATCTTGCTGTTTTTCCTTGCCGGGTGCGCCAGCCAAAGCGGCGCGGCGAATCCATCTTCCGACAACGCGGGTACGATCGAAAATAAAGGCTCCGATACGATTGTCAATCTGGCATTGGCATGGGCCGAAGAATACCAGAATGTTAATCCTGATATTCGTATCTCGGTCACCGGCGGCGGATCGGGCACAGGCATCGCCGCGCTGATTAACGGCACGGTGGATATTGCGAATGCCTCTCGACAAATCAAGGCCGAGGAGATCGAAGCCGCACAGGCGAATGGCGGCGATCCGGTAGAATTTGTAATCGCCCGTGATGCTATCGCCGTCATCGTTCATTTAGACAACCCCGTCAACGAACTCACCTTGCAGCAAATTTCAGATATTTACAGCGGGAAGATCAACAACTGGCTCGAAGTTGGCGGCGACGACCGTCCGATTGTGCGCCTGTCGCGCGAAACCAACTCCGGCACGCATGTCTATTTTCTAGAAGAAGTGCTGCGTCTGGGCGATAAAGAAAACAAAACCCTGTTCTCGCAAAATACGCTCTTATTGCCATCTTCTGAGGGTATTAGCGCTGAAATTCGACATAACCCGAATGCGATTGGGTATGACGGGTTGGGTTATGTCACGCATGAAATGAAAGTGATCGCCGTTGCGCGTGAAACCGACACAGGTTATATTCTGCCATCTGCCGAGACGGTTAATAACGGCAAGTACCCCATTGCTCGTGATCTGTATATGTACACCAATGGCGAACCCACCGGAGTGGTGAAGACCTATCTGGATTGGATTCTCTCCGCTGAGGCTCAACCAATTGTCACTGATCTTGGCTTTGTCCCGATGCTGCCGTAAACCCAGGTGAGACGCACTTGGCAAGTACATCTCACCACTACGAGAACCCTTATGGACAACACCCTCAACTGGCGCGAAAAAATTATCACTCGCTTCATCAAAGTATCGGGGTATTCTGCAATCATTTTTGTCGGCCTGATCTTTTATTTTCTGCTGCGCGAGGGCTTGCCCACACTCCGCGAAGTTCGTTTTGAGAGCCTGTTCGCCACGCGATGGTATCCCATCGAAGAATATTTTGGCATCTTGCCGCTCATCGGCGGTTCGCTGATCGTCACCATCGGAGCTACACTCATTGCCGTACCTTTTGGCATCGGCACCGCAGTCTACATCTCTGAAATCGCTCCCCGCTGGATGCGTGAAATCCTAAAGCCACTGGTCGAAGTTCTGGGCGGGTTGCCCTCGGTCGTTCTTGGCTTTTTAGGGATTTTAGTGCTCTCCCCATATTTACGCGTTTTATTGAATTTACCCACCGGGTTAACCGCCCTGGCTGGCTCGTTGTTATTGGGGGGGATCGCGATTCCCACCGTGGTTTCGGTTGCTGAAGATGCCCTGGATGCAGTGCCAAGATCTTACCGCGACGCGGCCCTGGCGTTGGGTGCCACCGAATGGCAGACTATTTGGCGAGTGACGCTCCCTGCAGCGCGCTCCGGTGTGTTGACGGCGGTTATGCTGGGTGTCGGACGCGCCATCGGCGAAACCATGACGGTCATGATGGTAACCGGCAATGCCCCGGTGATGCCCACAGGTCTGGGAGCGCTTTTCGCCCCAGCGCGCACCATGACAGCCACCATCGCCGCCGAAATGGGCGAGGTCGCCAATGGCAGTGTTCACTACCACGTATTATTCTTCATTGGCATTGTCCTGTTCATGATCTCGCTCATCGTCAATGTGACCGCTTCAGCCGTTGTTTTCCGCCAGCGTAAACGTCAAGAACGTATTCTTTCGTAAAGCTATAAATAATGAAAGCAATCTCAACTTCTACTGCTCGCTATACAACTCAACGCCTCGGCTTTGGTTTGCTCACCACCATGACCCTGCTGACTGTATTGCCAATTCTAGCAGTCGTGATTTATATTGTTTCCCTCGGCGCACCGGCGATTTCTTGGGAATTTATCAGCGGCTTTCCCCGCGAGGGAATGCGCGCCGGGGGAATCTGGCCTGCCATCGTGGGCACCTTCTACCTCACGCTGGGCACGGCCATCTTCGCCGTGCCGCTAGGGATTGGTGCGGCCATCTACCTCTCTGAATACGCCCCCGAAAACCGCTGGACGCGCCTGATCCGCATTGCCATTATTAACCTGGCAGGCATTCCATCGGTTGTTTACGGTTTGTTCGGCCTGGGCCTGTTTGTGCTCTTTTTGAAATTTGGCACCAGCATTCTGGCGGGTTCGCTGACGCTCTCGATCATGACGCTACCCGTCATTATCAGCACTACCGAAGAAGCTCTGCGCTCCGTGCCGCAAGCCTTTCGCACGGTGAGTATTTCCTTGGGGGCGACCAAATGGCAAACCATTCGCCGCATTGTGCTCCCTCAGGCGCTACCCGGAATGCTGACAGGTGTGATTCTCGGCCTGGAGCGCGCAGCGGGGGAAACCGCCCCCATCTTGTTTACGGTCGCCGCCTTCTTCCTGCCGCGCTTGCCCTCCTCGCCGCTGGATGCCACCATGGCGCTGCCTTACCATCTTTTCGTCATCTCCACACAGGTTCCAGGGATGCCGGTCAAAGTTCAATATGGCACCGCGCTAGTGCTGCTCGCGTTTGTACTCAGCATGAATCTCATCGCGACTACAATCCGCTCACGGGCGCGAGCGCGCCGCCAATGGTGATCGATTATGAATAAAATCTCCATCGAAAATCTGAGCCTGCGGTATTCGGATGGCACTGAATCGCTGCGCAATATCACGATGGGCATCCCGGCCAACAAGATCACCGTGTTATTTGGTCCAGCCGGAGGGGGAAAGTCGAGCCTATTGCGGATTTTGAACCGCCTCAACGATTTGGCGGATGTCACCCACCTGGATGGGCGCGTGCTGCTGGACAATGAAGATATTCTCAGCCCCAAGACAGATGTAATCCAATTGCGCCGTCGGGTTGGGATGGTCTTCGCCCGCCCGGTAGTGCTGCCCATGAGCATCCGCCAGAATTTGACCTACGGACTGGAAGTCGCCGGGGTGAAAGACCGCCATCGCCTGGAAGCCGCCGTGGAACGCAGCCTGCAGCAAGCCGCTCTTTGGGATGAAGTGCAAGACCGCCTGGACGATGCCGCGATTGCCCTCTCTGGCGGGCAACAGCAACGTCTGTGTTTGGCGCGAGTTTTGGCGCTGGAACCCGAAGTGATCTTGCTCGACGAACCCACCTCGGGGCTGGATCCGATTTCTACAGGAAAAGTCGAAGAATCGCTTCAAGAATTAAAGCAAACCTATACAATCGTACTGGTACCGCATTCGGTGCAGCAAGCCGCTCGCACAGCCGATTTTGCAGCCTTTTTCCTTCAAGGCGAATTGATTGAGTATGCTGCCAACAAAATTCTATTTACGAATCCCGAAAATCAACAAACAGAAGATTACGTCGAAGGCCGTTTTGGATAAATTCACGAAAAGGGAAATCTCATGACAAGAGAGACATTAGATCATCAAATTCAGGATTTGCACAACAATATTCTGGCATTAGGCAGCATGGTAGAAGAAGCCATTATCAACGCTGTCAATGCGTTGAAATACCGCAATATCGAAGCGGCCCAAGTCATCTATGAGGCTGACCAGACGATAAACCGCAAACGCTTTGATATCGAAAGCGCGGCCATTATCACCATTGCAACCCAGCAGCCGATGGCCCGTGATTTGCGTATTTTGGCATCGGTAATTGACATTGCCGGTGAATTGGAGCGAATGGGAGATTACGCCAAGGGAATCGCGCAAATCACAATCCGCCTGGGAAACGAACCCCCTATCAAACCGCTGATCGATATACCCCGTATGGCAGATGTAACCGCCGGAATGCTCCACCGCGCCCTGGGGGCGTTCGTCAACGTTGATAAAGAGTGCGCACTGTCGCTTCCCAAAGAAGATGATGAAGTTGATCAATTGTACAACCAGGTTTATCGCGAACTGCTGACCTTTATGATCTCGGATCCATCCACGATTGACCGCGCCACCTATCTTTTATGGGTAGCACACAACCTTGAGAGAGCCGCCGACCGTGTGACCAATATTTGCGAACGAACGGTATATATTGCCACGGGTATTTTGGACGAGATTGACGTCTCGAACGACGAAGCGCACTAAATCGAAAACAATCCCGGCTTCGATTGGCCGGATTGATTGCATCGCAATCCCAACAGGAGTGTCCGAGCGGCTGCGCAACCCGGACACTCCTGTTTTCGTATCTCTTACGGGTGATGAATTTCCAATTGCTTTCAATTCGAGATAATGCTACACTACATGAAGCATCGCCCCATCATTTCAATTTGGAGGTTTCTCTATGTCTGCCGGAAAAATCATTGCGTATATCTTTGCCGCGATTCTGATCTTCTTCGGGGTATTATTCATTTGGGCCACCTTCAGCCCAGATGGTCAATTGGGCTGGCTTTTTGTGGGTATTATCAGTGTTGCCATCGGTTTTGGGGTCATCTGGTTTGCCGGACGCAGCAAGGCCGGAGTCGCGGGTCAGGGTGAAAACGTAACCCTGAACATTGAACTCTCTGGAGATGTCAATCTGGAAACCATGAAATGCCAGTCGTGCGGTGGTGCATTAACCGCCGAGAATATCCAGATGCTGGCCGGAGCGCCGGTCGTCAACTGCCCATACTGCAATTCCAGCTACCAGCTTACCGAAGAACCGAAGTGGTAGAAACGTTCCAACGTTTGAACGTTCAACATTAGGAGAATGCACATGAAGAAACTCCTCATTGCGATACTTTTTTTGGCAATCCTGGCATTGGGTATCCATGCTAGCGCGCTGGCCCAAACCTACTATTTCAGCCTCGACCAGGAAATCGTAAATGTTTATTGGCAAGATGATGGCACCCTGGCGCTGGAATATGCGCTCTTCTTCACCAATGGAACGGGGGTCTCGCCAATCGATTTTGTCGATGTGGGCATGCCCAACAAAAATTACAGCCTTTCCAATGTGAGTGCGGATGTAGATGGGCATCCAATTACGGATATCCAATCTTCCCCCTATGTGGATAACGGTGTCGCCCTCGGGCTGGGTGGGAATGCCATCCAGCCGGGGCGCAGCGGGCGCGTGCGTGTGACGGTATCTGGCATCCGCGATGTTTTGTATACTGACTCGACGGACAGTGCTTATGCCAGTGCCGTTTTCAGTCCAAGCTGGTTTGGCTCGGAGTATGTCTACGGTTCCAGCGAAATTACTATCACCTATCATTTACCGCCGGGAGTCACGCCCAACGAGCCTCGATGGCACGCCTCCCCCTCGGGGTGGCCTGAGCAACCCCAGACAGGCAAAGACAATCAGGAGCGCATCACCTATACATGGCGCAATCCCAATGCCAATGGCTATACCCAGTATAAATTCGGGGCATCGTTCCCCAAATCCTACATTCCTGAAAGTGCTATCTACGCCCCGGGGCTGCTCGAACGCCTGGGCATCGACGAAGATACGCTGTTCAGTCTGATGTGCTGTTCTGGTTTTGGATTGTTTTTCTTTTTCCTGAGTTGGGTAGGCGTTCGCAGCTCCAAGAAACGCAAGATGAAGTATTTGCCGCCCAAGATTCGCATCGAGGGACATGGCATCAAGCGCGGCCTGACTGCCGTGGAAGCCGCGATTTTGATGGAGCACCCCGCTGATAAGATTCTAACGATGATCCTTTTCGCTGTGCTGAAAAAGGGAGCCGCCAGCGTAATATCACGGGATCCCCTGAAATTGGATATTCAGCACCCAGTTGATGAAAACCTGCGCGCCTATGAGAAGAGTTTCCTGGAAGCTTTCCGCGAATCCAAATCCGCCCAGCGGCGCAAAAAATTGCAAGACCTGATGATTGACCTGATTAAAAGTGTCAGCACAAAAATGAAAGGTTTCAGCCACAAGGAATCGGTAGCGTATTACAAGCACATCATGCAAAAAGCCTGGCAACAAATTGAACAGGCCGACACTCCCGAAGTACGCAGTGAACGCTATGATGAACACATGGGCTGGACAATGCTCGACAAGGATTTCGACCAGCGTACGCAAGATGTTTTCCGCAGCGGGCCGGTTTTTGTGCCTATGTGGTGGAATCGCTACGACCCCACCTGGAGCGGAAAAACCATCTCACGGCCGGTAGCAACCAGCGGCGCCCCCACGGGCAGCGGACGCTCTGTGCCCTCCATGCCGAGCCTGCCCGGTGGCGAATTTGCCGCCTCCGTGGCCACTGGGATGCAAGGCTTCGCCAGCAATGTCGTCGGTAATGTGACCGACTTTACCAACACGATTACCAATAAAACCAATCCTGTCCCCAAATCGACCAGCAGCGGCAGCCGAAGCGGTGGCGGTAGTTGCGCCTGTGCCTGCGCCGGATGTGCCTGCGCCTGTGCGGGTGGTGGACGATAAACGTTTGAACGTTCTAACGTTTTATGGAGCCATGTATGCACCTTTTTAGCGGTATACAATCGTTATTAAAGCAAGCTAATTTCCCGCCCCCCGGCCTGCACCACTACCTGCGCGAGAAACCGGGAGAGCGTACGCGCCTGCACTTGCGCGTAGATCCGGATGGACATGGCACATTGATGGTCAATGCCAACCAGGTGGTACATTTCAACCCTACGGCAACCTTGATGGCTTTTCTGTTCCTTGAAGATACTCCTGATGAGCAAGCTGTGCGCCTGATACAGCGTCAGTACCAGGTCTCTAGCGCTGAGGCGCGGGGCGATTATGCCCATTTTCTGGATGAATTTGTGATCATCTTGCAGCCCGGTGGCTGCCCAGTCTGCTCATTGGACGAGTTAGAAATCGCCATGCCCTTTAGTGCCCGGCCGCTTTCCCCTTACCGCATGGATTTGGCGCTCACCTACCGCTGCAACGATAACTGCGCTCACTGTTACAATGCCCGCCCGCGT
Source organism: uncultured Anaerolineae bacterium (assembly GCA_937893815.1). Taxonomy (GTDB): domain Bacteria; phylum Chloroflexota; class Anaerolineae; order Anaerolineales; family UBA11858; genus NIOZ-UU35. The sequence goes on from CALCSH010000218.1 coordinate 10,788, forward strand.
GACTTCCCCGAAATGAGCACTGCAGACTGGAAGCGCGTTATCGACCGCACCTGGGAACTGGGCATTCCGCATATTGTCTTCACCGGCGGAGAGCCTACGCTGCGGGATGACCTGCCTGAGTTAGTCGCCCACGCGGAAGCCAACGGGCAAATCACCGGATTGAATACCAACGCCCGCAGACTAAGCGACCCCCAATTTGTGGCTGCCCTCGCCGGGGCCGGTCTCGATCACATCCAGATTACGGTCGAGTCGCACGATGAAGCCATCCACGATCAAATGGTAGGCAAACGCGGGGCGTGGCGTCAAACCATCGTCGGGTTAGAAAATGCGCTTGACAGCCCGCTCTTCGTAATGACCAACACCACCATGTTACAAGCCAATCATGGCAGCATCGGGCTGACGCTCGATTTTCTCGCCGATTTGGGTGTACCAACCATCGGGCTGAACGCGCTGATCTACGCCGGGCGCGGCCTGGATGTGGGCACTGGCCTGCGGGAGAACGAACTTCCCCCACTGTTGGAACTTGCCATCCAGAAAACGGAGCAAAACAGCCAGCGCCTGATCTGGTACACGCCAACGCAGTACTGCCATTTTGACCCCATGCAATATGATCTTGGCGTGAAAGGCTGCACCGCGGCGCTCTACAATATGTGTGTGGAGCCGGATGGCGGTGTGCTGCCTTGCCAATCGTATTATCACCCGCTGGGGAATATTCTGCACGATACGTGGGATTCGATCTGGAATCATGAGTTGGCAGTTGGCATCCGTGGGCGCAGCTACGCCCCCGAGGCTTGCAAAGAATGCATGCTACTCGCTGAATGCGGCGCGGGCTGCCCGCTCTCGCTGGAAGCCAATCACCCGATGTTAATTCCCTTCGATTCGATTGCCACGCTGACAGAGAATTTGGAGCAATTGATCGCTTTATAACCAGGACGTACTCACTTGACGAGCAGCGATGTCCATATGTATACCGCGGAGAACGGCGAATTGTTGGAATATTTCCGCTTTTCTTTGCGCTCTCTGCGATAGATTTCCAACTACTGCGCAAACCGAAACCAAAAACGACACGCTTATGGCTAACCTGATTACCTTATTACGCTTTCCCTTGCTTTTTGTGTATGTCGTCCTTTTATATTCCGAGAATGCCGCAATTCAGTTGTGGTGCGTTCCTTTCATTGTTGTGATTATTTTGATGGATACATTCGATGGCATGATTGCCCGCGCCCTCAAAGAGACCAGCGTGATGGGCAGTGTGCTCGATATTGCCACCGACCGCACGCTGGAAATTGTGATGTGGGTGATCTTCGCTCACCTGGGTCTGATTTCCATCTTCATCCCGCTCATTGTCATCACCCGTGGTACCACTGTCGATGCAGTACGTTCGGTAGGTATGCAAAAGGGGCTGACTGCCTTCGAGCAAGTCAAGCACCCCATCAGCCGGTTTTTGGTGTCCTCGCGTCTTATGCGCAGCAGTTATGGCACCGCCAAGGGCTTTGCTTTCGCCTTTTTAACCCTCGACCTCGGCCTGACTACAGCCGCGGCACCGTGGAGTCCGGCAATTCACACCACAGCTCTCATTCTCACCTGGCTGGCAATCAGTATGACCATCGCCCGCGGCCTGCCGGTGCTGATCGAGGGCTACAGTTTACTGAAAGAGACGCCGTGATCCACCAAAAAGAGGTAGCGTTCACGGAGTTTGCTGTGAGGGCTTCACGGAGAAACTGTGTGTTAGCTTGGATCCTATTTCTATGAAACTGAACTTCCAATCCGTCACTAACAGCCGGGCCGCTGTGATCCTGACTCTATGGATCGGCAAAATTCTGCCGCTGAGTGCAGCCTACCGGCTCGCAGATTGGAGTGCCAGGCAAATTGCGCGGCGCGATAACAGTATTACAGATGCCATACGCAGCAACCAGTGGGTGGTGCGCGGCGAAAATTCAACGCCCGCCGAACTCGATGAAGCCGTATGCGAAGTGCTATGTCATGCCGGTCGTTGTTTCGCCGACCTGTATCACAACCTCACCAACCCCGAAGATTTAAAAACGCTGTTTCCCCTGACGGATAATATCCGCACATTGATCGCCCACTGCCAGTTTGATACACCCGGCGCTTTCGTAGTCGCACCGCATACCAGTGCCTTTGATCTGGTGTTGCTAACGCTGGCCTATCACGGCATGAATGGCAAAGTGCTGTCTTACGGCAATCCGACCGGCGGCTACAAACTCCAGAACGACCTGCGCGCCGCCACCGGCCTGGAAATTATCCCAGTGCGCGGTCATGACACCGACGACGAACTCATCGAGTATATGCGCAAGGGCGGCATTGTGATCACCGCAGTCGATCGCCCGATCCGAAAGAAAGCTCACACGTTGACGTTTTTTGGGCGTCCCAGCCCCCTCCCGGCGGGACATATCCGCATGGCGCTTGAAGCCAAAGTTCCGGTTATCGTTGTGGCACCACAATTTCTTTCGAATGGCACCTATCATCTACGGTTGTCAGAACCCATCTTTATGCAGCCACATCCCGACCCGGCCCAGGCCCTACGTCAACATGCCGAAGCTGTGCTGAGTATCATCGAGGGCTATATTCGCGAGGCCCCCGGTCAGTGGTTGATGTATTACCCGGTTTGGCCGAACGTAATGCGGAACG